>NZ_JBKOPS010000015.1:0-90709 GCF_047272945.1 Rubrilithobacter danxiaensis | reverse complement strand
GAATAAAACTGAATTTAAATGGAATGAGCCCAATGGAATATCGAGCTCATTATTACAAATCTAATAACTAAATTCGTCCAAACTTTTGGGGGCAGTCCAAAACTGGGCGGCTTTTTTGTTATATAAACTCCTGAGAATTTAGGCGGTGGCTTCTTCTAATTTATCCTTATTCAGGAAAACGAATTTGTTGTCGAATACATCTAACAGAATCCGACTGTCTTTATCTACTTTACCTGAAAGAATTTCTTTTGATAGCTCATTCAGAATTCGTTTTTGAATAACACGTTTCAGAGGACGTGCCCCAAATTGCGGATCATAACCCAATTGAGATAGCCAATCGAGTGCATCAGGTGATGCATCCAGTTCTATTCCCATCTCTGCCAATGTATGCTGAACCTGTTTAAACTGCAGGTTCACTATTTCCCGAAGTTCATGTCTTGTTAACGGTGTAAACATGATTAGCTCGTCAATACGGTTTAAAAACTCGGGCCTGATAGTTTGTTTTAACAGCTCAAAAAGTTCATTTTTAGTTTTTGCAATTACTTCGTCGCGGTTGTCTTCGTCCAGGTTTTTAAAGTTTTCCTGAATTAAATGAGAACCAATGTTTGAAGTCATAATGATGATGGTGTTCTTAAAGTTCACCACACGGCCCTTGTTGTCTGTTAAACGTCCGTCATCTAACACCTGCAACAGAATATTAAATACATCAGGGTGTGCTTTTTCAATTTCATCTAAAAGTATAACGCTGTACGGTTTCCTTCTAACGGCTTCTGTCAATTGTCCGCCTTCATCATAACCAACGTATCCCGGAGGTGCACCGATCAGGCGTGAAACAGCATGCCGTTCCTGGTATTCACTCATGTCAATCCGTACCATAGCGCTCTCGTCATTAAAAAGGAAATCGGCCAAGGCTTTCGCCAGCTCTGTTTTACCTACTCCGGTAGTTCCAAGAAATATGAAAGAGCCTATTGGTTTCCTTTTATCCTGTAATCCTGCTCTCGAACGACGTATAGCATCAGATATCGCTTCTATGGCTTCTTCCTGTCCGGCCACCCGCTTGTGCAGCTCTTCTTCCAGGTTTAACAGTTTCTCGCGTTCACTCTGGATCATTTTAGTGACCGGGATGCCGGTCCAACGGGATACTACGCCCGCAATGTCCTCTGCAGTAACTTCCTCTTTCAGCATGCGGCTTTCGGCCTGTTTGCTTTCAAGTTCTTTCTTTAAATGCTCTACCTGGTCTTGGGCTTCTTTAATTTTACCGTAACGGAGTTCAGCTACTTTGCCGTAATCACCTGCCCGTTCAGCCTGTTCGGCCTCCAGTTTATAATTTTCAATTTGCTCGATCAGGTGGTTGATGGCATCTACACTGTCTTTTTCTTCCTGCCATTTGGCTCTGATTGAATCTCTTTCTGCCGAAAGGTTGGCTATTTCTTCGCTTAACTGACTTACCTTTTGCTCGTCATTTTCACGCTTTATAGCTTCGCGTTCAATTTCAAGCTGCATGATTTTACGTTCAATTTCATCAACAGCTTCCGGTACAGAATCCATCTCCAGACGCAGTTTTGAAGCCGCTTCATCCATCAGGTCTATTGCTTTATCCGGTAAAAACCGGTCTGAAATATAGCGTTGCGAAAGTTCTACTGCTGCAATGATCGCTTCATCCTTAATCCGTACTTTGTGGTGGGTTTCGTAGCGTTCTTTTAAACCCCGAAGAATAGATATTGCATCCTGTGTATCCGGTTCATCCACCATCACTTTCTGGAAACGGCGTTCAAGGGCTTTATCCTTTTCTAAATATTTCTGATATTCATTTAAAGTGGTAGCCCCTATTGCACGAAGCTCGCCCCGGGCCAAAGCCGGTTTCAGGATATTGGCAGCGTCCATTGCTCCTTCTCCACCTCCGGCACCCACAAGTGTGTGTATCTCATCAATAAATAAAATGATCTCTCCGTCAGATTGTGTTACTTCTTTAACCACAGCTTTTAAACGTTCTTCAAATTCACCTTTGTATTTTGCTCCTGCAACCAGGGCACCCATATCCAGCGAGAAGACAATTTTGCTTTTTAAATTTTCGGGAACGTCCCCTTTAATAATCCTGAAAGCAATTCCTTCTGCGATAGCTGTTTTACCAACACCGGGCTCACCTATCAATATCGGGTTGTTTTTAGTTCTTCTGGACAGGATTTGAATAACACGTCGAATTTCGTCATCCCTCCCGATCACAGGATCAAGTTTTCCTGATTCTGCAAACTCATTGAGATTACGGGCGTATTTGTTTAAAGCATTGTATGTTGCTTCTGCATTCTGATCTGTTACACGAGTGTTTCCTCTAAGGTCTGTTATTGCTTTTTTAAGGTCTTTTTCGGTTACTCCTGCATCTTTAAGTATAGAAGATACCTTATCTCCGGTACTCAGAATACCAAGTAAAATATGCTCTACCGATACGAAATCATCTTTAAATTCTTTTAAGTAAGACTGGGCTTTCTGCAAGGCACTGTTTGCACCAGACGACAAATAAATATCACTGCCGCTTACTTTCGGAAAGCTCTGTATCTGTGCATCTAACACACTGTTTACCCGGTTGAGGTTAACATTCAGTTTTTTCAAAAGGTAGCTGATAACGTTTTCATCAACCAAAAGCAACCCTTTTAAAAGGTGTGCTGTTTCAATAGCCTGCTGCTGATTGCCGCTTGCTATTTCGGAAGCTTTTTGTACCGCTTCCTGTGCTTTGATTGTAAAGTTATTAAAATTCATAGTACTTATTTGTCCTCAAAATAGCTGCCACGCATAGTGAAAGATAATAAATAAGAAATTTTGTCGGATAAAAACAAAAACTACCCGACGAAAAGTCTGGTAGATAGGGAGTTAAGCTGAAATTTTTTCCGTAAGAGATTAGAAAAAGAAAATTAACTCTTTTATATATTGTATAATTTAAAGTTCAGTTGAAGGAATAGGCTAATCAAGTGCAGAATGTAGCTGCTGTGTTTGATAATCTACCAGCTTCTGCAGAGGGCCGCTTGCCAGCATTTTCAGCATCATGTTCAATTCGGCAGAAAGGGTATAGGTTACCTGGGTTGTCTGGTGCCCGTAATTAGAGAAAGTCCAGCGTAGCTGAGTTTTAAAAGGAGCATCCGGCGTTGCAACAATAGAAATTAGCGTATTTTCAATTCTTTCAACTACCTGCAGCGTAAGTTTAGCCATATTTTTTATGGTAAAACTCGCTTCATCAGGATTGGAAGACCAGTCTGTAACAGTATCAGGCATTAGCTGTTTATGATTGTTCAGATTGGAAAGAAATGTATAAACTTCATCCAAAGGTTTTTTTATTACAGCTTTACTTTCAAAAACAGTCATGCCTGGTATTTACTAACTTTCTTTTTCCTGTCCCCATTCAGATGGGTTTTCTCTCCATTTGTGCAGTAACTCTATTTCATCCGAGCTGATAAAGCTATGTTCGGAAGCATAATGAATTAAAGCTGTATAGTTTGATAACGTTGAAAAACGGCATTTTGCAGCTTTAAAGTTTTTATCAGCTGTATCAAACCCATAACTAAAAATGGCAACAAGGCCTGCAACATCACAACCCGCATCGCGGAGTGCCTGCACTGCCTGCAAACTGCTTTTTCCTGTAGAGATTAAATCCTCTACTACTACCACTCTTTGTCCTTCAAAAAGTTCTCCTTCAATAAGGCTTCCGGTACCGTGTTCTTTTGGTTTTGAACGTACATAAGCAAATGGAAGTCCCAGATCCTGTGCCACCAGTACACCCTGAGGGATACCTGCTGTTGCAACTCCCGCAACAAGGCCCACAGAACCAAATTCATCCTGAATTAAATCGGATAATTTTTGACGGATATAAGTGCGTATTGACGGATGTGAAAGTGTAATACGGTTATCGCAATAGATGGGAGATTTCCATCCGGAAGCCCATGTAAAAGGATTATTAGGTTGTAATTTTATTGCTTTAATTTGTAACAAAAATTCGGCAACTTTCTGTTCGGTCTCACTCTTGTTAAGCATGGCACAAATGTATAGAATTTATATCAACGAAGCAGTCCTAATTATTACTGATTTTATCCCTGAGCAGCTTGGAAATTATCAACTAATTGAAAATCAGAAATTTCATTTCTTTACTTTTTATAATGATGTTAAAAAGAACGATCATCCGGCAACTTTTGTTCTGTTAACCGAGGATGCAAAACACGTTTTTAAACAGCTGAAAAAATCAGTAACCATTATAAAAGCAGCAGGCGGTTTAGTAAGGAATGAAGAGAATAAATACTTGTTTATATTCAGAAGAGGGAAATGGGATTTACCTAAAGGGAAAATTGATGAGGGCGAAAAAACAAAGAAAGCAGCAGTAAGAGAAGTTGAAGAAGAATGCGGAATTCGTGTGGATAAAGTAGAGGGAAAACTTTGTAAAACCTGGCATGTGTACGAGCAGCAGTCGCACATTATTCTGAAAAAGACTACCTGGTATAAAATGAAAGCCGAAAATCAGGCCGACCTGGTTCCGCAGACAGAAGAAGAAATTACAGAAGCGAAATGGCTGGCCTTGGGAGATCTTGAACCTGTTAAGCAAAATACCTATCCTTTAATTGCCGATTTAATTAGCTTTATTGAGGTTTAAGAAAGGGAAGCGCACTTTCAGGAACGAATTTGCTTACATCGCCTCCATATTTAAGGATTTCTCTTACAATGGTTGAACTGATGGATGAATAGCCTGGTTTGCTCAAGATAAAAATACTTTCAATTTCCGGCTCTAAAGCGTGGTTCATTTGTGCTATGGCTTTTTCATATTCAAAGTCAGAAACGGTGCGGATACCGCGAATCATGTAGGAAGCGCCTGCCTTTTTACAAAATTCTACTGTTAAGCCTTCGTAACTAACTACTTCAATTTTCTTTTCAGCAGCAAATACCGCCTTTAATATTTTCTCTCTGGTTGGAGCATCAATAAAGGAAGATTTGTTGCTGTTTATCCCTATTCCAATAATTACTTTATCGAATAATGAAATAGAACGTTCCATAATGTCAACATGGGCTTTCGTTACAGGGTCGAAGGATCCGGGAAATAGAGCAATTTTCATTGTTATCAGGTTATTAGGTAGTAGGCATTAGGTGTTAGGTAACAGATTATTAGTCATTGTCATTAATTCATCTTTGTTTTCAAAAAAGCTAAAGGACGAGTAGCCATATTTTCTTTGTTCGGTAAATTGGGTGTATTGATCCAGCTTTATAGTTGAAGGGTGTTCCACTATTAATAAACCTTCCTTTTTTAAAAGTCCTTTTTCAAAAACAATAGCAGGAATGGTAACTAAACCGGGTAAATCGTACGGAGCATCTGCAAATATGATGTCGTAACTATCTGAATCGTTTTTTAAAAACTTAAAAACATCTGATTTATATGTTTTGATATTGTTGAGATGGTAAGTCAAAGCCGTTTTTTTAAGATATTGCACACAACCGAAGTCTTTGTCGACACTAACAACCTGGGTTCCCCGCGAAGCAAATTCAAATGAAATGTTCCCGGTGCCGCTAAACAAGTCTAACACTTTTAAATGTTCAAAATGAAAACGGTTTGTAAGAATATTGAATAAGGCCTCTTTAGCCATATCAGTCGTAGGCCTTACAGGCAAGTTATGCGGCGGATTTAATCTTAAACCTTTAAGCGTACCACCGATTATTCGCATAAGCTTAAACTTAACAAGCCAAAAAAACGGTGTGGAGGAATCTCTTTAAAAAAACCGTCTTCTTTTATAAAGTTATCGGGATTTGCCAGCGTGATTTTTTTGAAATATTTCTGCAATACAGCATACTTATCGTCATTTTTTTCAATCTCACCCGAGATGGTCAGCTGGAGTATTTCGGGTTTTAAATTAAGCTGCTGAAGGATGAGAAGGAGAAAATAATTGAAGTCTGTTGCTGTTTGAATAGAGTATATATTATACAAATGCAGTTTGCCATCGTTTAGAATCAAGACCTCAAAATTGGTACTGTTAAATTGCAAAAGCAGTTGCCAGCCTGTGGCTATTGTAGCAGATAAAAGTGATTCAATTAAAGGCAATGCCGGATTGTATAGTTCAACTTGCGAAAAAAGGGTTTCCAGTGCATTTAATTGTGGAGCCGGAAATGCTGAAATACATTTTGCACCTGTTCTTTTTAAATCAGAAACCAGGAATTTTGAATTAGCATGGGCACCTATAAATCGTGAATAATCCTGCAGGTTATCTTCCGAGTATAATTCCGCCGGGATAAAAGTAAAAGCGGACGTCTCTACCGCTGCTTGTATTTTGGCAAAAGGTTGATTAAGCAGCCTGTCATCCTTAAAGAAATCACCAGATCGTTTCCCTTCTACGTCTTCGAGTGCAGAATGAAATAAAACCTTTAGTTCCTTTTCTTCGGCGCTTACAATTGCATACGACAAAGAAGTATCCGAAATACGCAACAGCAAATTGCAATTCCCGGTATTTTCAATGGAGAAACTGCTTTCGACGATTTGAACCTTTCCGGTAGTATTCATATCAGCAAAACTAAAATTTTTTACCGAATCAGCATCATTGGAAAGAAATATGCAATTTAGCGTTAATGAGCATTTCCTCTATTTTATCCAGACAATTTAAGCTAACTCCAACCCAGCAGCAGTTGCTTGTTTTTACGCAGCTTGAGTGCTTTTTAAGTTCAGAAAACAGCAGAAATTGTTTTGTATTAAAAGGATATGCCGGAACGGGGAAAACAACCATTATAAGCGCTTTGGTAAAAACCCTGCCGCAATTGTTAAAGCGCTCGGTTTTGCTGGCCCCTACTGGAAGGGCCGCAAAGGTAATAAGCAATTATTCAGGAAAAAAAGCCTTTACTATCCATAAAAAGATTTATAGGAAAAAATCCGCTTTATCGCCGGAAATGAGCTTCGTGCTGGGAGAAAATCTGGCAGAAAATACTGTTTTTATTGTGGATGAGGCTTCTATGATCAGTAATGAGCAAAATGATTTTTCCAGGAGCAGTTTGTTAAAAGATCTGATACGCTACGTTTACAGCGGCAAGAACTGCAGTTTGATGCTGGTAGGGGATACCGCTCAGCTGCCTCCGGTAGGCTCGGAAGAAAGCCCGGCACTGGATAGTGACCTGTTAAAAAATGTATTTGATCTCGACCTGTTTTCTTTTGAACTTACCGATGTAGTAAGACAGGAAAAGTCGTCAGGCATTTTGTTCAATGCTACCAATATTCGTGAAATGATACGTGAAAGGGCTGAAGATTTTCCATCCTTTAGTGTAAAAGGATACAAGGATATTTACAGAATGACGGGCGAACGGCTTTCTGAAGGCCTTCAATATGCTTATGATAAGTATGGAATAGAGAATACCCTTGTTATCTGCCGCTCAAACAAAAGTGCAAATATCTATAATCAACAGATACGCAACCGGATTTTGTACCGTGAAGAAGAATTAACTGGCGGTGATTATCTGATGATAGTGAGGAATAACTATTTCTGGCTGGGCGAAGGGGAATCAAACAATGCCTTTATTGCTAACGGCGATGTGGCAAAGGTTCGGAAAGTTAGAAATATTCAGGAACTCTACGGCTTCCGTTTTGCCGACGTGGTGCTCGAATTTATTGATTATCCGGATGAAGAACCTTTAAGCTGCAAAGTACTGCTGGATACTTTATATACGGAAACACCCAGTTTATCCAATTCGGAGAGCCGAAGGTTGTATGAGTCGGTACTGGAAGATTACAGGCATATAGCCAACAAGCGCATGCAACTGCAGGAATTGAAAACAAATCCATATTTTAATGTCTTACAGGTAAAGTTTGCATTTGCTGTTACCTGTCATAAAGCCCAGGGCGGCCAATGGGATGCCGTTTTCGTTGATCAGGGTTACCTGAACGAAGAAATGATGAATCTGGATTTCTTACGGTGGTTGTATACGGCTGTAACACGGGCAACAAAGGAACTGTTCCTGGTTAATTTTGGCGAAGTTTTTTTCGACAGATAAAGGAAGAAACGGGTCTATTGTTGACGAATTTTGCTTTTTGTCATAAAAAATCAAGTTTTTGAATCTTTTCTTTTTCCCGACCGTATAAACATGTACATTAACTACCTATTCATGGAAACTACCAGGCAAAGAACCAACACCAGAATTTTTAGCTTTATTTCATTACTTGAGACTATGCGAATTGGTTGGGGAGCAATCAGCTCCAGGATTATGCACCTGGTAGAACGTATTTTCCCTGAAAAAAAGAATGGAATGCTTCCGTATATTATTAGAGAACATAAACTTCCCTATTCAAACCCCTCCGATACTCTTAAATCTGAAGTTGTTGTAGATGAGGGTGATGAAAAAATTATAGTTGATTCTACAGAAAAAGCAGTAAAAATATTCCGTGAAATATGGGAAGAAGATATGATTGGCCTTCAGGAAAACTTATATGCACTTTATCTGAATGCATCGAAAAACTTACTGGGTTCAAAATTAATTTCTGCAGGCACAACAACCCTTAGCAATGCCGATCCGGAACTGATTCTGTTTTACGCTCATAAGCTTGAAGCTGAAGCAGTCATCATCGCACACAATCATCCAAGCGGCGTTAATAAAGCTTCTGAATCAGACATTATTTACACTAAAGAAGTTAATGAAGCTCTCAGGGAGTCAGGGATTAAGCTGCTTGATCATATTATTCTTACAGCCCGGGCGCATTATTCCTATAAAGAGAAGATCGGTTTTTAATCATTTCCTTTTTCAAAATGTAACTATCTTATTAAAGAATTTATCTCCTTTGCTTTTTGCTATATATTTGTTTTAACCAATTAATGCTTAAAACAAATTCTTATGTCCGCACTCGTCTATTACCTGTATCGTGTCAGAATCAGGGAGTTTAATTTTTTAGCAGGTTTAAAGACTGGAGAATGAAGGATCTGGAAATCCCGTTTCTGGCTTTCCAGCACAGAAACAGTTCTGTTGAGCAGATATCCTTTAATCTTGATGCCTTAAATAACGAAATAATAGGAGCTGTTTCCTGGCCTGCTTATAACTATAAACCCGGTGTTTGTTTTTCTATTGCGCATGCCAATGAGTTTATACTTTTGAAGTACAGGGTTAGGGAACAGCAGTTGAAAGCGGCATACAGAAAAACAAATGATCCGGTTTATAAAGACAGTTGCGTTGAATTTTTTATCGCTTTTGGCAATGATAAAGCCTATTATAACTTAGAGTTCAATTGTATCGGTACCTGTCTTGCCGGATTTGGTGAATCGAGGATTGACAGGAAAGTAATTCCATCAGCCGTAATTGAGCTTATACAGCATCATTCCGTTATCAAATCTGTAAATATTGCAAATTCACAAATTGATTGGGAACTTACACTTGCTATTCCTGTAAAAGTCTTTTATTTTCATCAGTTAAAATCACTTGGCGGTCTTACGGCCCGGGTAAATTTTTATAAATGTGGAGATGAGTTGATTGAGCCGCATTATCTTAGCTGGAATAAAATCGAATCGGAGGAGGTAAGCTTTCATTTGCCCGAATTTTTTGGGAAAGCACATTTCGCAGAGGAAATTGAATAAAAATTTAAAAATTATAAAAACTAACTAAACTAACCAAATGACTACAATTGAAGGTGTTACTGAAAAGAAATCGTCGGGGACGATTAATCCGATAATAATTATCGGAGCTTTATTTTTTGTTTTTGGCTTTGTTACCTGGCTGAACTCGGTTCTAATTCCGTATTTAAAAATTGCCTGTGAGCTTAATAATTTTGAATCGTACCTCGTAGCTTTTTCCTTTTATATTTCTTACCTGGTAATGGCTATTCCTTCTGCCTGGGTACTTAAGGTTACCGGTTTTAAAAAGGGAATGGCAGTGGGACTAATTATTATGGCGGTCGGTGCTTTAATTTTTATTCCTGCCGCACTTAGCAGAACTTACGTTTTATTTCTTTTAGGACTATTTGTTCAGGGTACAGGCCTTGCGGTATTGCAAACTGCCGCCAATCCGTATATCACAATTCTTGGTCCGGCAGAAAGCGCTGCAAAGCGTATCAGTATAATGGGAATCTGTAATAAAATTGCCGGTGCCCTTGCGCCAATTATTTTGGGAGCTATTACCCTGAAAAATGCCGATGAACTGACCAGCCGCCTTGGAACAATGGATCCGGCTACAAAAGCAGCAGAGCTGAATGAACTGGCTTCCCGTGTGATATTGCCCTATGTAATTATTGTCGCGGTATTGGTTATTCTCGCGGTACTGGTTTATTTTTCTACTTTACCTGAAGTTGATACTGATCATGAAGATGAAGCTGTTGCAGCTGCAAATACCAATAAAACCAGCGTGTTGCAGTTTCCGCACCTGTTGTTAGGTGTATTAACCTTCTTTTTGTATGTAGGCGTTGAGGTAATTGCTGGCGACACAATTATAAGCTATGGTGCTTCGCAGGGTATTGCTTTATCAACCGCCAAATTTTTTACTACCCTAACATTACTTGCTATGATTGCCGGTTATGTTTTTGGAATTGTAGCTATTCCTAAATACCTGCGCCAGGAAAAGGCTTTGCAGATATGTGCCATACTGGGTGTTCTGTTTTCACTTGGAGCCCTTTTTACTCACGGATTTACTTCGGTGCTGTTTATAGCTTTATTAGGTTTGGCTAACTCGCTGATGTGGCCGGCTTTATGGCCGCTGGCAATTGCCGGATTAGGAAGATTTACAAAAATAGGATCGTCTTTTATAATTATGGCGATTGCAGGAGGAGCCTTAATTCCATTATTGTATGGACGTCTAGCAGATGCTTTTAGCCCGCATCAGGCTTACTGGATTGCCGTACCTTGTTACCTGTTTATACTTTATTATGCGGTTATCGGAAATAAGATCAGAAGATAATTCGTATTTAACAGATTAATTTTTTTTGATCCTGCAGATAATATACTGCAGGATTTTTTTTGTAAGAATATTCTATAGCCTTAGAAGCATCTATAAATAAGTAATTCATGACAAACAAAATCCAGTAAGGGAAAAATATCACCTTGAATTGATACTAATCCACATGTTATTATCTTAAATTTATCATCAATCCAAATTAATTCTTGTATATCAGGTAGTGTGTGAAGTGCCACGGAATGTTTTATTTGAAGTTTTAATTTGAAACAACAATGGAATTTTTAAAATCACTGGGAATTGTAAACGTAAATGCGGGTGTATCAACAGGAGAAAACTGGATAACAACGGCAGAAACTATTGAATCCGTTTCTCCTGTTGACGGGAAGAGCATAGCATCAGTTTCTATAGCTGCGGAAGAGGATTATAATGCGGTAGTTGAAAAGGCACAAAAAGCATTTTTAGAATGGAGAGAAGTACCAGCTCCTAAAAGAGGAGACGTAGTAAGGCAATTAGGAGAGTCTTTTCGAAAATATAAAAACGAACTGGGCATGCTTATTTCTTATGAAATGGGAAAAAGCCTACAGGAGGGCTTAGGTGAGGTTCAGGAAGTAATTGATATTTGTGATTTCGCCAATGGTTTGTCGCGGCAATTGTATGGTTTAACTATGCATTCTGAGAGGCCCAAACACCGAATGTACGAGCAGTATCACCCTTTGGGGATTGTTGGCGTCATTACTGCTTTTAATTTTCCTGCGGCGGTATGGTCATGGAACAGTATGCTGGCCTTTATTTGTGGCGATGTTTGTATCTGGAAACCTTCTCATAAAGTTCCGCTTACAGCTATTGCATGTCAGAAAATAACAGCCTGGGTTTTTAAAGAAAATGATGTTCCGGAAGGAGTTTCGAGCCTTGTTATAAGCGATTATCAGGTAGGGGAACTGATGGCAAAAGACAAACGGATTCCGCTTATTTCTGCAACAGGTTCTACTGAAATGGGTAAAAAGGTAGCGGCGATGGTAGGAGCGAGGTTAGGAAAGTCTTTACTCGAATTGGGCGGTAATAATGCCATTATTATATCTAAGCATGCGGATTTGCAAATAGCCCTTAATGCTGCTGTTTTTGGTGCCATCGGAACTGCCGGACAGCGTTGTACTACCACCCGGCGTTTAATTATTCATGAAGCCGTTTACGATGCTTTTAAAGAAAAACTGGTACATGCCTATAAACAGGTTAAAATAGGAAACCCTTTAAATGAAGGCGTACACATGGGGCCTCTGATTGATAAAGATGCTGTTCGTTCTTACCAGGAAGCAATTGAAAAGTGCAAAAAGCAAGGTGGCAAATTTATTGCAGAAGGTGGAATCTTAACAGGAACCGGCTTTGAAAGCGGGTGTTACGTAAAGCCTTGTATTGCAGAAGTGGAAAGTTATTTTCCCATTGTACAGGAAGAAACTTTTGCTCCGATTTTATATATTATGCAATATAAAACACTGGAAGAAGCAATTGCAATGCAGAACTTCGTTTCTCAGGGACTTTCATCTGCTCTTATGTCTTTAAATATGCAGGAGGTGGAAACGTATCTTTCGCATACAGGTTCGGATTGTGGAATTGCAAATGTTAATATTGGCACTTCCGGTGCAGAAATCGGCGGGGCATTTGGCGGAGAAAAAGATTCAGGTGGCGGTCGTGAGTCAGGTTCTGATGCCTGGAAAGCGTATATGCGGAGGCAAACCAACACCATAAATTATGGGAATGAATTGCCCTTAGCTCAGGGGATAAAGTTTGATCTGTGAGTAATGGGGCATCTCTCCCTAAAGGGAGAGAGTTATTAACAACTGACATTCTATTTGTTTATCTTGTTTATCGCTCTGCTATTACTTCTTAATTAAAATTCAGAAAAAGAGAGCATATTCCCTCTCCTTTGCAAGGAGAGGGGCCAGGGAGGTTAATTCTCCTTCAAGTAAGATTAAGTAAAATTACTATTCAGCTACCTTGCATCCGTGCGAAACATTTTTTAACTGGTTTTCAATACTGTTTCCGTCAATGAGCGCCCAATGGTGAATTATCTTATTATCTCTAACAACAAAAAAACGATACCCTTTTGTACTGATTTCTTTTCCTTCAGGATTAATTCCACGCCAGGAGCCCATGTGTTTCAATTCCATTTTTATTTTCAGGATGCTTTTATTTCCTTCCGTTACCTGATCTTCAATAATGGTTTTATGAAAAAACGCCTTCCCGGTTTCTTTGATCCAACTGAGTAAACCGGTACTATTAGCAGGCAGTAAATCTGGCAGAGAATGGTCAATGAAATCCACGTGAATAAAATCATCGATCTTTTCAAAATTGTTTTTGTTCCAGATCTCCTCAATAAAATCGCTTACAATGTTTGCCGTAGTTTTAATTGCTTTCATTATGAATAAATTTTATTCAAAATTCCGCATGTTTTTTAATAGAGTAATGCGTCAAAAGTCACAAAATTAACGCCTTCTTATTCTGCTGACGGTTTCGCGGGAAATGCCGATGTATGATGATAACTGTGATAAGGATATTCTCTGAAGAAGTTCTGGTTTGTTTTCTGCAAGAAAATGGTAGCGTTCGGTGGGTGTATATAATTTAAAAAGATTAGCATGCTCCTCCTGCTCGGCCAGCAATAACTCTAGCAGTTTTCTTCCAAAAGAGTTTATTTCCGAAGATTGCTCATATAGTTTTAACAGTTCTTCTTTATCAAATGCCAATATGGTTGACTCTTCACAAGCTTGTATAGCATATTCCGAAGGAGTTTTTTGCTGCAAACTCTTTAAATTGGTTGTAAAGGTATTATCCAGGCTAAAGTTAAGGTTGATATCTTTCCCGTCTTTATTATAAAAGGTACGAAGAAGGCCTTTTTCAACAAAATAGACATTTGTGCAGATGCTACCTTCGGCAAACAAATAGTCTCCCTTTTTCAGCTTTTTAGGTCTCGCTGAATTTAATAATAAGTCTAAACTATTATCAGAAATAACTTCAATTGTTCTGATTTTTTCTTTCAACAGGGGGTACATGGTTTTGATGTTTTCGTGCAAGATGTTTTTATCATCCATAAGAAAGCTAATATCGGCAAAAGACAAAGGGCTGAATTATTTTGAATGCAATTTATTGAAGTTAGAAAGCAAAATTTTTAATTTGTGTGGAAATATGGCTATACAAAGCGAAGGTATTTCTGTAGAAGAAGTTTTATCAGATCTTGCAGATCTCGGGAATGAAAAATTTAAGGATGGTCTGAAACGATTTGGAATAAAAAGTAAAAATGCATTGGGAATAAAGCTGCCGGTTTTGCGTGATTATGCTAAACATGTTGGAACAAATCATGAACTGGCATTATCGCTTTGGGAAACAGAAGTACATGAGGCTCGTTTATTAGCGGTTTTTATAGCAGACAAAAATAAAGTAAGTGAAGAACTTATGGAGCATTGGGTAATCGCTTTCAATTCCTGGGATATTTGCGATCAGGCCTGCGCACTGTTTGACCGCACTCCCTATGCTTTCAACAAAGCGACAGAGTGGGCTAAAAGGGAAGAAGAATTTGTAAAACGTGCAGGCTTTGTCTTGATGGCCGAACTGGCAGTACATGATAAAAAAGCGGCGGATGAAAAGTTTTCTACCTTTTTTAAGTTTATAATTGAAGAAGCGGATGACGATCGTAATTTCGTGAAGAAAGCGATCAACTGGGCATTAAGGCAAATTGGTAAAAGAAACAGCAATCTGAATACAGAAGCAATTGCAGCTGCCAAGATAATTAGAAACAGGAACAGTAAAAGTGCCAGATGGATTGCTGCAGATGCTTTACGGGAACTTACCAGCGAGCATACGAAACGAAGATTACTGGAAAAAAGGAGTTTAAAAAGAATTATATAAAATGAGAATGAAAAAACTAATCCTGTTAACGATAGTGCTTTCCGCTCTTAACATCTGCGGTTTTGCACAAACAAAAGTTACCAATCAGAATCTTTTTGATACTATCGGTTTTATTCCCGAGCACTATGTACAAAAGATGCAGGAATTTAAGAAAGAGCCTGTAAAAACCGGAAGGGTAATGTTTCTTGGAAACAGCATTACCGAAATGGGCGACTGGAAGGCTGTCCTTCACGATAGTACGGTAGTCAACAGGGGGATAGGGGGAGATATTACTTTTGGAGTGCTTAAAAGATTGGATGATATCCTGGTACGTAAACCTTCAAAGCTGTTCCTGTTGATAGGGATCAATGATATAGGTAAGGATATTCCGGATGCTGTTATTGCGGATAATATCGGGAGAATTGTGCAGAAAATAAAAGCTGGAAGTCCCCAAACTCAAATATATCTCCAAAGCATTCTGCCCGTTAATCCGGATGTGCAAGGGTTTCCGCAGCATTATGATAAGCGTACTCATATTACAGCAACCAATAAACTTATCAAACAAACTGCAGCATCGCTTTATGTTCCGTTTATAAACCTGGCCCCTTTATTTTCCGACTCAAAAGGACGTTTGGATGCTAAATATACCCGCGATGGCTTGCATTTAACAGCCGAGGGAGGGGGATATAAAATCTGGGTTGACCACCTTAAAAAAATGGGATATTTATAGACTCATTTTATTTTAATACAGAGATTTTACAGGTTTCATCCTCCGGACTTGTCATTTGTACTGATAACTGAGATATTCCGTCTACCAGTTTTATTGAATGATGGTTTAATAAATTAATTATTCTTTGAACCCAGGGTTGAACAAAGTTTCGTATCTCATTAATATTAATTGGTTCGGAAAAAGGATTTGTGGGATTTAACAATGAAGCACAGGCAGCATAAATAGTAATGAATTCTTCCTTTGTTAAGTACGCTGTATTTGCCTGCAAAGCTTGCGGCTCTTCATTTTCCTGTACAGGAGTAGGATAAAAATCTGCATTTATTGCACTCATCTTATTTAACAAGTGCTCAGCATTCCGATGTTCATTTAAATAAGTAAATTGTTTTATATACTCTTCAGGATTTGAAATCAGGTGTGAAAGTACCATAGTTTCAAGGATTTTTGTTAATTGCAGGGCGATGAATTCCATATCAGTAATAGGAAAACCGGTAGATGTTTCTCCCATCAGAATTTCTTCAATCGCAAAAATCCTTCTTTTGATTTCTTCCATTAACCCTTTATATCTTTCAATTTCAATTGAGTAATCTGGCATTTTCTTGTTTTCTTTAAGAGGTAAACATAAGAAATCTTAGAGTTTACAGTGGATTTTCAGGTTATAAATCGTAAACTTTGTTCCGAGTGGCGAAGTTAAACGGCATTTTCTCTTTCAGCATTAAGCAGGTATCTGAAACCAGAACGTAGAGCCCAAACCTTCTTTACTTTGTACGCCCATACAGCCGTTGTGCAGCTTGATTATCTCCTGAGAGATATATAAACCGATGCCAAAACCCGATGCCATTTTTACCCGCTCACTATCTACCCGGTAAAAGCGTTGAAACAGGTTTGGTACGTCTTTTTCGCTTATTCCAATTCCCCTGTCAATTACACTGATCTTTAATATTCCATTGTCTCTTTCGGTATTTATACGAATAGTACTGCCCGCTGGAGAATATTTAATAGCATTGGTAAGCAGATTGAATAGTACCTGGCTTATTTTGTCCTTATCGGCAAAAATGGAACAGTTTTCACAAATATGTACATCAAACTGATGTTCGGGAGATAAGATGCTGGCATAACTTATTACTTCCTTAAAAAGTTCTTCCAGTGAAAAATTCTGATGATTTAATTTTGTTTTACCTGCTTCTAAGCTGTTAATATCTAAAAATCCCTGAATTAGCCGGGCCATTTTATCCGCCTGTTTTTCCGCTCTTTTTAACGCATTGAGGCTTACATTATCTGCACTCTTTAGTATTCTGCGCAAGGCAATCTGCAAATAGGATTTTACTGAAGTTAAGGGTGTTTTCAACTCATGGCTTACCATGGCAATAAAGTCATTTTTTCGCAGTTCACTTAGTTTAGATTCCGTAATATCAATGATAATTCCGGTTGTAAAATAAGCCGCTTTTTCTTCGTTGAAGAATGTTTTTCCTTTAGAATGAACCCATATTTCTTTTTTGTTAGCTAACACAACGCGATAAGCAGCATCAAAGTTTCCTTCTTTATTAGGGTCGAGAGCTGCTGCTATGGCTTCCCGTACGTATGTTCTGTCATCTGGGTGCACCCGTGCTAATGTTTTTTCGAGCGTAACATCTTCATCTGCAGTAAAGCCGCTTAATTCCCTGGTTCTTTCAGAGAATTTCAGCATCAAAGTTTGGGGATAAAATTCCCAGGTACCCATTTGCGCAGATTGTACAGCCAGACTTAGCCGTTGTTCGCTTTTTTCAGCCGCCATTCTTGCTTCTACCTGGCTGGTTACATCAACTGCCGTTATCAGGATACGATGCGTTTTCCCCTCCGGATTTTTTAATGGCGTGTAAGCAAAATCAAAGTAAATCGGTTTTAGTTTATTATTTAAGCTGATGTAAGCCAGGGCTTCCTTTTCAGTATAAGTCTCGCCGCTCGTATACACTCTTTTAAGCAAATCCGGGAAAGGTTGTCCCTGTAGTTCAGGCAAGAAACCGAGGAGTTCTTTTCCAATAATTGACCGGTCTTTCCCCCAGATCTGCAGTGCCGCTTCGTTTGCAATAACCAATCTCATCTCGGGACCTTCGAGTACAGCTGTAGCAACAGGAGATTTTTCTATTAAGTTTTCAAACTTATTATCAAAAGAATGTGGCATTGGTTAGTTCTGAGGATTACAAAAATAAATATGTAAGTTGTAACATCAAAGCTATTCTTCTTTCATGTAAATAATTAAACCCATTAGTTCTACGGTAACCTCTAAACACGGTTTATAAGAAGATGTTTAACTGTCAGAAAAGAAAATTTATAAGCAGCAAAGGGGCTTATTGTAATTCAGCGAGGCATTTTGATAGAGCCAGCTGCTCAAGGCATAGTTCAGTGGTTAAGCGGGTATTTAAAATTTTAAGATCTTTGTTATCTGTATTGTAATGAAATTGGTTATTTCCTGGAAACTTTTCGTTATGGCCTTTAATTATTTCTTCATTTAATTCTTCTATAGAGCTGTATTTTTTGAAGAGGCGGCTTTTGCCATAACGTTTAAACAGAATGTACATGTTTAATTAACATCTTTACCTCAAAATAGTGTTTATTAAAAAGGTTATTAATAGAATAAGTACATGTAAAATAACAGATAGAAAACAGATCCGGGAAACTGAACCTCCTTTTATTGCGTTATATTACAAGATCCTGATATCTCTAGGTGTTATTTTAACACACATTCATCAGGTGAATTTAAAAGGAAAGTGTTTTTGTCTTACAGCAATTCTTCAGAATCAGCCTTGCTGAAGAAGAAATTCCAATCAAAATACTCCTTGTTACTTACTTTATAAACACAGATTTAATGATTTTATTAAACCTTTCGGATTTTTTTGGAGCAAAAAGAATAGCCTATGATCAAATTACGCATCTGGAACAAAACTCACCCGAAATAATTGTCTACGCAATACCGGCAATGGCTTTTTTTACATTCCTTGAGATTGGCTATTCGTGGTATTTAAATAAAAAGAATTACAAAACAAAAGAGTCTATAGGTTCAACATTGGTAGGGTTGGGTAACGTATTGATTAATGTTCTTTTAAAAGTGGGCTTACTTTATGGGGTTGTGTGGATTTACAATGCTGTCCCGTGGCGAATGTCACTTAATTGGTGGACAATTATTCCCTGTTATCTTATTTTTGATCTTGCAAGTTATTGGTCGCACCGGATATCTCATTTCAACCGCTTCTTTTGGGCTACTCATGTGGTTCATCACTCTGCAGAACATTATAATCTTACAGTTTCTTTCAGGCTCAGCTGGATACAAAACTTTAAAATAATCTTCTTTTTACCGGTTGCTTTTTTGGGATTTCACCCTATAATCTTCTTTGTAACGAGCCAGGTAAGTGTGCTTTTTCAATTCTGGGTACATACCGAATTTATAAGAAAGCTTCATCCTGTTGTTGAATATATACTGGCAACGCCATCTAATCACCGGGTTCATCACGGTTCTCAGGAAAAATATATTGATAAAAACTTTGCAGCTACTTTTATTTTCTGGGATCGTTTATTTGGAACTTACCAGAAAGAAGAGGAAGAACCTGAGTACGGTTTAACAACAAAAATCGGCAACCGCCTTGACCCGATATTTCTTAATTTTCATGAGGTTAAGGACATGATAAGAGATGTAAAGCAAGCCAAAGGAATAAAAAACAAGCTATTTCAGCTGTTTGCCAGTCCCGCAAAAATCCATAAGCAAAAAATCAGCAATAAAGAAAGTGGAGGATTATCCCATTAGTTCTTTCATTAATTTATTAAAAGCTTCCTTCATTTCTGCCAATTCCGTTTCTACCTGAGTGAGCCGCGATTCTAATGCTGCTATATCACCTTTAGAACTTGTTTCTGTAGGGCTGTTTTCTTCTTCTGTTAAATCACTAACTTCTCCTAACAGGTGTATAAAACGGACTTCTTTCTGGCCCGGACGTTTCTGCAACTGCATAACAAATGGAGGATTTGCTTCTGCAAGTTTTTCTAAATTCTGCTGAACTTCTTCTATCGATTCAAACTCGTACAACCTGCCCGAATTGGTATTTAATTCGCCGGGTGTTAGTGGGCCACGCAAAAGCAACAGGCAGATAATGGCTACTTCTGCAGGAGCAACCGGGTAAACAATAGCGAAGTTATGCTTGTATTTTACGGCACGGCTCGAGCCTCCCGTGGCAGTAGAGATGAGTCCTTTTTTCTTTAAAGAATTTAAAGCTAGTGCTACGGTTTCTTCATCGTACTGAACTACCGGTTTCCTGGATGTTTTTTGGTTACATGCCGCTATCAGGGCATTTATTGTCATGGGATAATATTCAGGAGTAGTTTTACTCTTTTCCATTAGTGCTCCAAGAACACGTTGCTCTACAGCATCAAGAACAGGAAGGCTTTCTGAAAGATTCATCCGTAAAGATACTTATCGTACTCAATCTCTAAAAATTCTTTTATGTGCCCGGTTAAAGCCTGATTAAATTTTTTTTATTTCGCCGTCTTATTTCTGCTGTTTACCGGGTTCTTTCGGCTGTTCGCCTAATTCTCTAAAAGCGCTTGTAACCTCCTTAAGCGCTTTACTGTCTTATAGTTAAATCAATAAGATAAAAACTAAAGTCATGAAAAATGTACAAATTATAATCAGCTCGTTAATGCTGTTATTTTCTTCAACTGTTTTTGCAGGAATAAAAACAGAAAAAGTTTCAGACTATCCAGCCTTTACTGTTGGAAGCCCGGAAGATATTAACGTTAAAGAAATAGAAGCCTTAAAAAAGATTGGCGTTTCAAATACACTGCCTGTTTTTAAACTTACCAATACCCAAGATATAAACACGGCAGAAATTGAAGCATTAAAGGGAATATCCCAAGTTCAAAACCGTTTACCGGAGTTTAGAATAATCAATGCCGGAGATATTAATATAGCGGAAATTGAAGCATTGAAAGGCCTAAATTCTTCCTCTTTAGGTTTGCCCGGAATTGTTTTTGCAACAGCGGACGATATAAACTTTAATGATATAGAAGCATTGAAGGAGGTTAAATAAAGAAATAATCTATGGTTAATTTGGTGGGGGTTGTATAAATTTTATATAACCCTTTTTATTGCCTCTCCAATAGCATTTCCAACTCCTTCAGAAACTTCGCCTTTTGTTACTTTCCAATCTAAATATGTGTCTTCTTCGTCTTTTAATTCTATACGGCATAAAAATTCGTCGTTGTTATAAATAAGAAAACCGTCTTCATCCGGTTTAACTAATAATTTTTTAGGGCCTTCTTCGTTTATTGCCGCTTCAACATAAAAAGCTTTATTTATTGCATCCATACTTTTAAAACACAGGGCATCAGCATTTGTTGAGCCTTATTTATAATCAGGTATAAGCGCTGGCTTCGTCCAGTAAGCGAATTGAAATTTCGTCTAACCTTAATTCAGTTGCCTGTACCAGGGTTTTTAATTGTTCAGTGCTGGTTGCACTTGCAATGGGGGCCGTAATACCCGCACAGGCCATTAACCAGGCTAAAGCAACTGCTGCAGCACTGGTATTGTATTGTTGTGCTACCTTTTCCAAGGCTTTAATAATTCTGAATCCTCTTTCGTTCATGTACTTTTTCATTCCCCCGCCTCTTGCGCTTTTATTAAAGTCAGTTTCAGAATGGTATTTTCCGGTTAAAAAGCCACTTGCCAGTGAATAATAAGTTATTACGCCTATTTTATTTTCGAGCACCAGCTGTTCATACTCCTTTTCGTACTGCTCACGTTCGTATAAATTGTATTCAGGTTGCAGGCATTCATATCGTGGTAGTCCTGATTTTTCACTTTTTTCTAATGATTCTTTTAGCCGTTGAGCCGTAAAATTAGAAGCTCCGATTATACGCACTTTTCCTTCACGTATAAGCTGGTTGTAAGCTTCGAGCGTTTCTTCAATGGGTGTTTCAGGATCATCGTAATGAGATTGATAAAGGTCAATATAATCAGTTTGCAATCTGGTAAGCGATTGTTCAGCAGCTTTTATAATGTAGTTTTTAGACAAGCCTTTTTCTCCATTACCCATATCGCTGCCAACTTTTGTCGCCAGAATGATTTTTTGTCGCTTACCTGAACTTTTAAACCATTTTCCTATAATTGTTTCAGATTCTCCACCCTGATTTCCAGGAACCCACCTGGAATATGAATTTGCGGTATCAATAAAATTAAGCCCGGCATCGGTAAAAGCATCCAGTAATTCAAAAGATTTTTTTTCATCTGCTGTCCACCCGAAAACATTTCCACCAAAACATAGTGGGTACACTTCCAGGGCAGATTTTCCTATTTTTCTTAATTCCATCATTATATGTGCGCTTCCATTCGTTGTTTAAGATCTGCTGCCTGCATAACTCCCGATTGTCGCCATTTAACTTCTCCGTTTTTAAAAAGTATCAATGTGGGTACGCTTTGAATGCGATATGCATTTGCCGCCGAAGGATTTTTATCAATATCTACTTTTAGAATGGTTGCCCGGTCGCCCATCATTTCTTTTACCTGTTTAAGTATAGGTGCCATCATTTTACACGGCCCGCACCATTCTGCTGAAAAATCTACCAGGACAGGTTTTCCTGATTTAATTATATCTGAAAAGTTTGACATGATTTATTGCTTATACTGGTTATTATACTTAGTACAATTAATTAAGTACTATTTGGTTTTGTGAGAATAAAATTTTCCTGATAAAGATCATTTTTTCTTCTGATGAAGTACACTTTTTAAAGGATCTGTTTAGGCGATTTTTGAATAAAGTTTATCAGTAACTCCAAGTCTATGGAAAATCTTAAAATCATTAATGGAAACCTGTCAGAGGTTATGGCTGTGTTTTTACAGGAACTTCCTGATCCGGCCAGAAGTAATGAGTCTACTATTAAAGACGAATATATTCTGAACAATAAGAAAGTGGTTTTTCAGGCACAAAAAAAGAAAGGTCCTCATGGAATGTGCTGGAACATCAATTATTCTTCGTGATTATTCACTTTGTTAAACTTTCGCTACTTTTATATTCTTCCTGTTAGAAACATAAAGAAAGTTAGTTTAATGGTGTTTTATGATAAGAAAGATTTTATATGTACTTCTTACTGTTATTGTTTTGATTCAGTTCTTTCAGCCTGAACAGAATAGTACATCGGAAGAACAACCTGCTGCTATAGAAAAAGTATATATAGTTCCTCAAAATGTTCAGGCCATTTTAAGCAAGGCATGTACTGATTGCCATTCAAATAATACGCGTTATCCCTGGTATAATCACATTCAGCCGGTTGCCTGGTTTTTAAAACATCATGTTGACGAGGGAAAAGGTGAGCTCAATTTTGATGAGTTTGCTGCATATCCTTTAAAAAAACAGGATCATAAACTGGATGAACTTATAGAAACCCAGCAGCAAGGCTCTATGCCCTTAACATCTTACACCATAATTCACAGAAATGCGGTGTTAAACGATCAGGAGAAGCAGCAACTGATAGATTGGGCACAAAATATTCGTAAACAAATACAAAGCAAAATAAAAGCGAAGCTTTAAAAGAGAGGACCATCTGTAATGATCCTCTCTTTCAAAGTTAATTCCAGGCTGCCCAGTTGCTGGACGCCGCCCAGTTTTCAGCACCTGTTGCTCCCCTGAAAGTAACTTTTTCGAAAAAAGTGCTAAAGTCGTTATCTGTAAAATCAGCGCCGGTTAATGCAGGTGAACCTTCCTGCGGAGAAAGATCCGGTACATCGGCAGAATAAGTTGCTTTCAGCTTCAGGTCCGCAATAGGATCTATTATTATATTTTTATTTACTGAAGGTCTTTCAATACTCGCTGTTTCCATTTCTGTAGCGTAAGCGGCTACCTGCGGGTCGGCTATTATATTTTCTCCGTTTCCGCCGGTATCGTAAGCGAACGATTTTGCCGGATCATCGCAATTCACCAGGTTAAATTTAAACTCAGAACCTTCGTTGTTAATTAGCAGTGGTTTAGTTCTGGGGCAAAGCATTAATCCGCCGTCAGAATATCCTGCAACGATGGAATTCATAATATTAAATCGGGTATTTTTTCTTATATATATTCCCTGACTATGATTGTTTTCATTGTTATCCATCCCTTCAGGACCTATAATAGTAATGTTTGAAATGACTGGTTTTGTAAAAGGCTGAATGTTTGAAGCGTCTTTATCGTTTAAGCTTTCAAGTCCGTTTGCTCTGATGGCATGATTGCCGAAAGCCCGACGATAAGAAATAAGAAACTGCAGTTTCCCAGTATAGCCGCGATCAAAATCAAAATTATCATCGCCATTGTCAAGTGCGATTAAATAACGGCCGTTAACGGTTCCGCCCACAAACTGAAAGCCGTCATCAAGCGAGTTTTTAACCATAACATGCTCCAGTGTTGTTCCAGAACCTACTCCTTCTAAACTTAATCCGCTGGCCATATCAATTTCCCATTCCTCTTCCTGGCCCGGATTTAATCCACCACAGTATTCAAGTCGTAAGTATTGTATAGTTCCGGAGTTATCTGCTGGCACATCGCCGCCAAATTCGGTATCGGTGCTGCTTTCTATCCCCTTGATATGCGCTTCGGGCAGGTTGGTAGGGGCGTTTCCTAAAATAATAATTCCAGTCCAGTCACCTGGCGCTTTTGACGTTGCTCCTGAAGTAAAAACCACGGGCTGTTCGGCTGTTCCGCTTACAAGTAATTTTGATCCTTTGGTAACTATCAGCGCAGCTTTTTCTGCTGCTGATGCTGCCTGTTCTGCTGCAACTGTAACTCCTGCCGGTATGGTCAGTGTGGCATTGTTTTTAACAAAAACCTGTCCTTTGAGAATATAATTCTTGTTCGCCTCCAGCGTCATATCTTCCGTAATACTTCCCTGAAGAATTACGGACTTATCATCGTCAATTATGCTTCCGCCTTCATCTTTTTTACAGGAAAAAGAAAAAGATACTAAAAAGAGTAGTACAAGTAGTTTATTGAGATTTTTCATTTCGTGTATATATTATCCTGCTAGCCTAACATATTCAGGTATAAAGGGTTCTAATAAAATGAAGATTAGGATATTCGAGACGCCGGAATGAGAAAATATGAGAAATTAATGTTCTTTTTGGCTGTCACACACTTGGAACAAGGTACAGCATAAGGAGGATGCTGATAATTAATATAGAAAAAGTAAGCACCAGTGAAAGAGAAAACGAGGGAAAATACGTGCCCTTTAAAAGCTTTTTTTCAATAATACGATAGCGTAAAAATGCCAGCAATGCTACTATTGCCCCTATTGCTACCAGTAAGATGCCAATAAGGGACGAATATCCCTTTCCCGGTACCACAGCCGCCTTTTCTCCTAATACAAAAGAAAGCTGCTTAATAAATAAAGCAAATTTTACTACAACAAAACCAAAACCCATGATCGCTATACTTGTTCTTATCCAGGCAAGGAAGGTACGTTCGTTGGCTAAATGATCGTTGGGATTTATTTTTTTAAGGTCTTCTTTTATAGGTTCCATCAAGAAATTTTTGCCTGTAATTTAAAACTTTTATTGCTGAGAGTGTTTTACCCGCTTTCGTTTAGCTGAATTAAAACCGGTAACATAATTGATATAAATTATTTCTGAAGCAAGTTTTTTAATTGTACAGCGTTTTACTCTAACCATTATAAACCAATTATGAATAAAGACCAATTAAACGAAGGAACCTTGCTAAAGTACATAGGCAAGGGATTTAAAGAATTCCAGGAGAATCATCCTTTTATGGAATTTCTGGGGTACGACAGTATGGGCTGGTACGACTTGTGGGTAAATTACCTGGGCCATAAAATATGCGTTTCGTGGAATGAAGTGGAAATAGTTAAATAAAATAAATAAACTATCTGCCTTCAGAAACATAATTCCTTGGATGGTTAAATTCATCTAAGGAATTATATCATTTTGATAATGTTTCTCAATTTCCTGTCCAATTTCATTAACTATTTCCTGCTCTAATTGTCCTTTTACCGAACTCCAGGAATTATCTCCGTTGTTGATCAGTGAAACATCGGTTCCTTCAAATCTGAAATCGAACGTCTCTGAAGTATGTGTAATAGTCAGCTTCATTTCCCGGCCGGCGTCTGTGCTGTTGAATTCTATTTCAAATCTTTTTTCGTCCATAATTTCTTAACCGTTGGGCATCTTTTTAGTTTATTAAAATTCTCTTTTTAAATAAAGAAAACCGGTATGGGCAAATCCTGTTAAAAAAATAAACCCCTTTAATTAACCTGTTAGAATTATCGTTATGGGATACCACGAATGGAAATCATGTATTGATGCATGTCTGCAATGTGCAGCAATCTGCAATCATTGTGCAAGTTCATGTACACATGAAGAAGATGTTAAAATGATGGCCAGATGTATTGAGCTGGATATGCAATGTGCAGCTATTTGTTATACATCCGCTCAATTAATGAGTATGGGAAGTGAGCAGGCAAAAAAGATATGTGCTGTATGCGCTGAAATTTGCCAGACTTGCGGTGATGAATGCGGAAAACATCAAACTGAGCACTGCCGTGAATGCGCAGAAGCTTGTAAAAGGTGTGCAGAAGAATGTAGAAAGATGGCGGCATAGGGTTATAAGTATATGCCGGAGGAAAAAGCGAATGTCGACATCAGAAATTACCTGAAGAGGGTTTGGATTGCGGTAAGTGTTGCAGCCCTGGTGATACTAATTATTCTGCTTTTAAAAGCAAGTATAAATGTAGTGTTAATGGTGCTGGCCGGATCACTGATAGCACTTTTTTTTCATGGTTTTGCCGACCTCATTCAGCGAAAAATAAAACTATCGCACCGATGGAGTATGGTAATTGCTATTGGCAGTACGTTTTTATTGTTGATACTTCTTTTTTGGCTTATCGGATCGAAGGTAGAGTCGCAGCTCACACAGTTATCAGATAAGTTTCCAACCATGCTTGATCAGGCGAAAAGCCGTTTAAATGAAACTCCTGTAGGGCAAAAGATCTTAGATCAGACATCCGGGCAAAATTCAAAGAAATTAATAAGCTCAGTACGGCGGTTTTTCAGTTCTACATTTGGAGTACTTGGAGACCTCTATGTAATTCTTTTTTTAGGGATCTTTTTTACTGCAGGCCCTTCTACTTATAAAAAAGGAATTATTGCATTAATTCCGCCTAAAGGCAAAAAAGAAGGCGAAAATGTACTCAATATCCTGGGTCATAACCTGAAAAACTGGTTAAAGGGTAAGTTCTTTTCTATGGCTGTAGTTGCTGTATTAACGGCAATAGGATTATCAATTATAGGTGTTCCAATGATATTTGCACTTGCAATTATTGCGGGAGTGTTAAACTTTATCCCAAATTTCGGGCCTATAATTGCCATGATACCGGCAGTTCTGATTGGCTTATCACAAGGAGTAAATACAGCTTTGATTATCGCGTGCCTGTATATTTTTATTCAGGCTTTAGAAAGTAACCTCATCACTCCAACAGTTCAGAAAAAACTGGTAAGTATACCACCGGCTTTAATTATTATAGGGCAATTGATAGTAGGTTCCCTTACCGGCTATCTGGGAATAATACTTGCAACCCCGGTAGTACTTATTATAATGACACTGGTGCAGCAATTATATATAAAGAAGCAGGATGAATAAAACTTACCTGGAAGAATTTGCCGAACCGATTGCTAAAAACATCAGCAGTGCAGTAGAAATTGTAGCTGCTGTGGTAATAGCTGTAGCTGTATTACTGGCAATTAAGAATTATTTTACCATGTTCTTTATAAAATCCGATTCAAAAAAACAACGGGATATCCGTGTTGAATTTGGAAGCTCTGTAGCAATAGCGCTCGAACTGCTTTTAGGCGCTGATGTTTTAGCTACAGCCGTTGCTCCAACCTGGGATGATATCGGGAAACTTGCAGCAATAGCTACAATAAGAACTGCGCTGAATTATTTTCTTGAACGCGACCTGAAGGGAGACGGATAATGGTCTTAAGATATATGTACAGATGCAGAATGAACTGACAAAACAGCGAAGTAAGCTTCTCTTTAATATAGAGCGATTGCTTGAAGGCCCAATGATTACATTGGGCTTTATTTGGTTAATTCTTTTAATAATCGAATTTATAAATGGCTCAAACAGTTATATCGAATTAATAAGTACCGTTATATGGGTAATTTTCATCATTGATTTTATACTGAAGTTTATTCTTGCTCCACAAAAACTGTTATTTCTTAAAACTAACTGGTTAACTGCAATTTCCTTACTTATTCCGGCACTGAGGCTTTTCAGGATTTTTCGTTTTGTACGACTGCTTCGGGCTTTTCGTGGCACCCGGCTTATTCGTGTTGTTTCATCAATAAACCGGGGGATGAAAAGTCTCAATGCAACAATGCGCAGAAGAGGCTTCGGTTATGTGATGATTTTAACCCTTGCAATAATTTTTTCCGGTGCAGCAGGTATGTATGCTTTTGAAAATTATAAGGGCGGGCTTGAATCGTATGCTGAAGCTTTGTGGTGGACAACAATGCTGGTCATTACTATCGGCAGTGATTTCTGGCCGCATACAACCGAAGGAAGAGTACTTTGTTTTCTGCTGGCAATTTATGGTTTTGCCGTTTTCGGGTACATTACCGCTACATTAGCTTCTTTTTTTATAGGGAGGGATGCCGAGGAAAAGAATGCCCCAGTAGCCGGATCGGATGATATACAAAAACTCAGAAAGGAAATAAGAGAATTAAGCAGAATTATTGAACAACTTAATTCCAGAAAATAGAAGTTGGATACCTCCGTATAAAAGTTTTAAATCAGCTTAGGAATATTCTTTTAATAATTTTCTGTATTGATTCAGGATGGTTGATTTTGAGATAAATCCGATAAATCTTCCGTCTTCTTCAATAACAGGGAGGTTCCAGGTGTTGGTTTCATCAAATTTCTTGGTAATTTTTATTACAGGATCTTTTAAATAAATAACAGCCGGAGGAGCTTTGGCTATTTTTTTTACAGTAAGCTTACCCGCAGCGTCAGCATCAAACATATAAGGACGCAGATCATCCAGCGTAATAATTCCTTCCAAATGACCGTCTTTGTTAGTTACTGCTATTAAATTTCTTTTCCCGTTTTTTATTACCTCAAGCAATTCAGCAAAGGAAGCATCTATGTTAATTTGTTGGGGATTTTCAATTAAAGTGCCTGTATGCAAAATGGAAAGCAGGTTCTTATCGTGTTCGCGTGTAAAGATTTTTCCTTCTTCGGCAAGGTCTTTAAGGTCAGGAGAGATAGGAGAAAACCAAATGGCTATTAAATAGGCTATTACAGAAACTACCATTAAGGGGATAAAAAGATCATATCCGGCACTTGATTCGGCAATAAGAAATATGGCGGTAAGCGGGGCATATAGAACTCCGCTCATAACTCCCGCCATGCCTACAATAACCAGGTTTGATACCGGAATATTGGTAAAACCCAGTTGCTGGCAAAGCATGGCAAAAAAATAACCGAAAGTACCGCCCGCAAATAATGAAGGTGCAAAATTACCTCCATTACCGCCGCTTTGTATAGTAATTGCTGTTGCAAAAGCTTTAAAAGCGCAAGTTAAACCCAGGAAAGATAAAATCAGCCATGGGCCAAAGTCAAAGTTTCTGAAAAAACTGTTCTGAATAATCCTTGAAATGTGTCCGCCGGTAAGTTCTTTTACCGTTTGATATCCTTCGCCAAAGAGCGGAGGAAAAAGCAGGCATAACATGGATAAAATGACACCTCCTAAAACAGCTTTTCTTACGCGGGTGAGTTTAAGGGTTTTAAAAAGGTGTTCAATAAAATGAGAAATCAGCAGAAAATAGCGGGCGTATAAACCTGATACAATTCCCAGCGCAAGATAAAATGGTAAATTCTCGTAATTGAACGGATGCCGGCTTTTAAAATGAAATAAGACGTCTTCCTGAAGGATTATTTTTGAGAGTAAGCTTCCGCAGATAGCCGCAACTACCAGCGGGATAAAATCTGTAAACACAACTCCCGTAAGCAAAATTTCAAAGGCAAACATAACACCGGCAATTGGAGCATTAAAAGCCGATGCAATTCCCGCTGAGGCTCCTGCAGCGAGTAAAAGTGTACGGTCTTTATAGGTGAGATTATACGTCCGGGCAAAGTTTGATCCGATAGCGGCTCCGGTTACAGCTATAGGGCTTTCTAACCCAGCCGATCCACCCAATCCTACAGTAACAGCACTCTGTATAATCTGTGAGTACATCTTTACTGATGATATTATGCTTGAATTTTGTGCTATCTCATATAAAATAGCCGGTATTCCTTTTCTGTCCTGCCCTTTAAAAACCAGCATTACTATAGCAGTTGTTAATACAATTCCTGCAAATGGAAATACGATGTAGAACAGGATCTGTTCGTCAAAATGTATTTTTCGCGTAATCAGGAAATGGATATAACCTACAAGGAGTTTCAGAACAACACCGGCTAAACCCGAACTAAGTCCTACTAAAATGCCGGATAATATCAGGAACTGGTTTCTGGAAAGGTTGCTTTTTAACCAGTTTATAAATATCTCGTAACTTCTGGCAGTATTTAAACTGTATCTGCTAAAATCTCTTTTAAATTTAAGTAAACTGTGATATTTTCTAATGTAGTTTTTTTTCACTTATTGTAATCACTGACCTACTAATTCTGCCATTATACTTACTTAATTTTAAATACGACTGTTAAACTGACTTACATTTAATAAATCAATTAACAGGTTTAAGCTGTCTTTTGATTTATTAGAACCACTCAATATTAAAGGTTTTATAATATAACCTGTTATCCCTAATTGCTGAAATGTTTCTTTATCAGCGGGTTCACTCGATGTTGTTAAAATAAATACACTGATTCTTTTTAAATGTTCATCCTGGCGTATTGCTTTTAGAAAATCCAGTCCGTTCATTTTTGGCATATTGATATCGAGCAGGATAACATCGGGTAAACTTTCACTTAAATCCGATTTAAGTAAAGCAAGTGCTTCCTGTCCGTTCTTGGTAATATTTAAACGAACGGGCAGATTAATTTTTTTTAAAGTTCTTTCAACGTTAATAATATCTAACTGATCATCCTCAACTAGTAGAATATTCACCATAACTTACATTTTTAGGCCAGCTAAATGTAAAGGTTGAGCCTTTACCCGGTTTAGAGGCCAGTTTAATAAAACAATTTTTGTCGTCGAGTATTTTTTTAACAATAGTTAAGCCAATACCGGTACTTTCAAATGAATCTCTTTCTTTTAAAGTTTGAAATATAAGAAATATCTTATCGTGGTATTCCGGTTCTATACCCGGGCCGTTATCCTTAACAGAAAACTCGAAGGTTTTTTCTGTTTCTTTAAAAGTAATTGATATAAGTCCCAACTCCTTATCGTGGTATTTTATTGCATTTGAAATTAAATTTGTAAAGATTTGCTCCAAATATATTTTTTCTGCCGTAACTACTGGCATCCCCGGTTGAATTTCTATTTTCATATTCCTTGGAGGATTGAGAATAGTAGTTACATGATTAAGAAGGGTGTTTACATCTACTTCTTCAGCCCGGCTTTTTGTTCTTCCTACACGAGCCAGTTCCAGGATTCCGTCTATCAGGTTTTCCATTCGCTGTATTCGTAGCCGCATCAGTAAAAGAAATTCTTTAATATCATCAGGAAGGTTATCAGGCATATCTTCTTCTATCCAGCGGGATAAATTTTCAATACCTAACAGTGGCGCTTTTAAATCATGCGATACCACATAGGCAAAACTGTCAAGTTCATCGTTTCTTCGCTGCAATTTGGTAATGGTATCGTTTAATATAGATGCCATGGTGTTGAGAGATAAAGAAAGAGAACTCATTTCGTCTTTTGAATTGTCTTCAATCAGCGAATTGAAGTTGCCTTTTGCCAGCCGGTCGGCCAGCGTTACCATTCCCGAAATTCTTTTAGAGATAATACTGGTGATATAATAAACGGCAGAAATACCTATTACAAGCGACAAGATCATTAACAGCAGTGTGATGGTTCGTGTACTGGCAATAGACGAAGCCAGTTCCGCTCTTCTCACTTCCCTTATTGAATATTCATAATCATTAAATGCTTTAAACTCATCTTCAAGTTCATTCTGAAATTCTTTGCCTTTCTTGTTCTGATCTCTTAACTTTTTGAAATCTTCAGGCAACCGCTGAGATGTGGATGAATCATTGGCCGCCCTTATGTAGGGTTTGGCGTATATTTCTATCCACTTTCTGTAAAGTGTATCTATTTTGTTTAGCCTCACTTTCTGCGGTTTCCCGATGTAATTCCTGATTTCCTGCAGATACAGATCGTTTTCTTTAATATAGCCCCGGTAAATATTTAAAAAGCTGTTTTCCTGGGTTAGAACATAACCGTTAACTGCACTTTCCATATTCAGAATATTTCGCTGCAGCCGGCTGGAGTTTCTTATAACTTCCTGCGAGTTACGAAGCCATTCCGTATTATAATTTACAGCCTGGGTAAGCCGGTAATTAATCAGTGTTGTAAAGGCAAAAAGTGCAAGAATAAAAATAAAGGCAAGAAAAATTTTGGTTTTTATTTTCATTAAATGCAATGCTGATTACTGGTTGTTTTAATCCATTCATTTGAATGGAAGCCGGTAATTTACAAAAATGTAAATAAGTTTGAAGATTACAGCCCTCTTTGTGCGGTTTGAGGAGCCTTTCCTGATAAAATAAACAAGCCCTTATTTTTGTAAATAAGAGCCTGTTTGAAGATTAAAACAAAATTTTCCGCATCTAAATATAAGAAATTTTCGGGCTGTAAATACTAATTTCATTTTGTAACGTTGTTGTTAGGAATACTATTGGAAATTGTGCAGAAAATGAAATACGGATGGTATCAAAAAATAATGTTTATCTCTTTTTAATGAAACATTAAACGGAGTTGCTCGTATAAGGTCTCATACCTAAAGAAAAAATGAATCAGAAAATCAGTGCTATTTTTCGGGAACTATTTAGCGGATCAGGAAAAGATTTGAAAGGAATAATGATTTTAAAAGACGGAAGATTTACCGAAGTTCCTGTAAATCAAAATCCGCTTTCGCGACTTGTAGCTTTTTTAAAAACTCTTTTTTAGTAACTTATCCATTATCTTAATAAACGCAGTTTAGTACTTACTGGAGTATCTAAACATTGTATTCATGCCTTAAAATCGGTAATAGACGAACTTTTTTAATTTTTTTACAACAAGAACAGTGCTTTGTTGTAAATAACAGTATACCGATTGTTAACTCAAGCCTATGAAATTAGTAACCGTTAAGTATTCTTACCAGGATTTTATGCACTTAGCTATTTATGCCGATCTCAGCACATCACTTAAACGAAACGACCGGATTTTGACTTCACGGGATGCAGAGTATGAAGAAGTAACCGAATTATTGAAAGAAAATAATATCGGTTTCGACTGCAAGTCAAAAAGAGAAATTATGATTGTGCCCGAAAAGCAGGCCTGAATTTATTGCGGTTTTTCTTAAATCAATTAAAATAAGGAAACAAAGTACCTGAAGAACTGCTTCTTCTTAAGGGAAGTTTGTTGCTTTTATTTTATCTTCCATTTTTTTGCTGGAAGAATTTCCGTTTGTTTGCTTTAAGAAATCCTTAATATAAAACGTCATGAATTCCTTTAAACTGCTTTTGGCCGCATCGTTATTTTGTGCTGTTTTGTTTCCTTCAATCGCTTTTTCTCAAAATTCAGTTAAAGAAGACTGGATTCAACTGTTTAATGGGAAGGATCTGAAAGACTGGGATATAAAAATTACCGGCTATAACCTGAATGAGAACTACGGTAATACTTTCAGGGTTGAAAACGGAATTCTAAAAGTAAGCTACGATCAGTACAATAAATTTACCAATCAGTTTGGGCATATCTATTATAAGAAGCCTTTTTCTTATTATAAGCTTCGTTTCGAATACCGTTTTGTAGGTGAGCAGTTACAAGGAGGCCCTTCCTGGGATGTGCGTAACAGTGGCGTAATGGTTCACTCACAGGCAGCTAGTACGCTTGCAAAAGATCAGGAATTTCCCGTTTCACTTGAAATTCAGGTTTTAGGCGGTTTGGGGGATGGCCCCAGAGCGACCGCCAATTTATGTACTCCCGGCACCTATGTAGAAATGAATGGGGATGTTACCATGCAGCATTGCATAAACTCTTCATCAAAAACATACGAGGGTGATCAGTGGGTTACAGTAGAAGCACTGGTTTTAGGCGACTCTCTCATTCAGCACCTGATTGATGGTAAGGTTGTATTAAGCTATAAAAATCCTAAAATTGGAGAAACAGGTGATGATATGGAGCGCTACTTAAAAGGAGCCTGGGCTAAAAAGATAGGAACCCCTCTTAAGGAAGGGTACATTGCATTGCAGGCAGAAAGTCATCCTGTTGAATTCAGAAAAGTGGAACTGCTTAATTTAAAAGGATGTATGAATCCAAAATGCCCCAGATACCGCCCGTATTTTGTTGCAGCAGGAGCATGTGATTGTAAAAAATAATTACATTTACTTCTATCGTTATAGATAAAACTCGCCCCCTCATCGGTGGAAATAAACTAACAGTCGATTAGGGCATACAAACCGCGCTTCAATTATTTACATTTAATGCCTCAAGAATTACTATCTTCAATTAAGATTTAATTAACCAAAATGAACCTAAAAAACTTCTTAAAATGTAAATCGGGGCACTTTGTTGCGTTGATTTTCGCCGCATTGATTTTCATGGTTTTTGCTTGTAAAAGATCAGAAACAAGTTCAGAACCTCCTGAAGAAAACCGTTTTACGAAAGTTGTGCTTGCACAGGGAATGGATGAGCCAATGGAAATGGCTTTTTTAAAAGACGGAAGAGTTTTAATTGTTGAAAGGAAAGGTGCATTAAAGTCTTTCGATACGAAAACAAACCTGATGAAAACAATTGCTACCATACCTGTAAATACAAAGTATACAAGTAAGGAAGGCAAGGTCAGCGAAGCTGAAGAGGGTTTGATGGGTATTGTAGCACATCCGGATTTTGAAAAAAACCATTGGATCTACATGTATTACGCTGATCCTAAAGAAACCAAACACGTATTGGCACGATGGGAGCTACAGGACGATAAATTAGTTGAGTCGTCAAAAAAGATCGTACTGGAAGTAGGTACTCAACGGGAAATTTGCTGCCATACAGGGGGCGGAATGGTTTTTGACAAAGAGGCAAATTTATACCTGACTGTAGGAAATAATACTGCTAACCCTGCCGTGGGAACTTCTGCGTTGGATGAAAGACCAGGACATGAAAATGCAGACGATCAGCGTTCTGCAGGAAATACGAACGACTTAAGGGGTAAAATTTTGCGGATACATCCCGAAGATGATGGAAGTTATAGCATTCCTGAAGGGAACTTGTTCCCGAAAGGAACAGCAAAAACACGTCCCGAAATATATGTTATGGGCGATCGTAATCCATGGAGAGTATCTGTTGACAGTAAAACAGGCTATCTTTACTGGGGAGAAGTTGGTCCTGATGCTTCAATTGATACAGTTTACGGTCCCCGCGGATACGATGAATTTAACCAGGCACGTAAGGCAGGTTTTTTTGGCTGGCCTTATTTTATTGCCGATAACAAACCGTATGTAGATTATAATTATGCCGACAGTTCTTTTCACGGAAAGTTTGACGTAAATAATCCGGTAAACAATTCACCAAATAATACCGGCTTAAAAAATCTTCCTAAGCCTCAAAAAGCATTTATCTATTATCCATATTCTACATCTGAAGAATTTCCCCTTGTTGGAAGTTCCGGACGAAGTGCAACAGGAGGACCGGTATTCAGACAGGCAGATTTTGAAGGTGCTAAACGGCCGTTTCCTGCCTATTATGAAGGCAAATGGATGATCGTTGATTTCATGCGGGGCTGGATCATGTCGGTTACCATGGATGACAATGGCGATTATAAATCAATGGAGCGCTTTCTTCCTAAAGAGAATTTCAGCAGTGCTATTGATATGAAATTTGGCCCTGAAGGAGATCTATATGTTTTGGAGTATGGATCTTCTTGGTTCCGTGGAAATGCAAACTCAGCACTTGTTCGTATCGAATATAATGCCGGAAACAGGAAACCTGTTGTAGAGGCATCGGCAAATAAGCTTGCGGGAGCTGTTCCGTTTAAAGTAAATCTTTCATCTAAAGGTACTCTTGATTATGATAAGTACGATAAAGGAGAATTAAAATATGAGTGGAAGATAAATCTGGGCAATAAAGTAATAAAAACAATTACCGAAGAAAACCCGGTATTAACTTTAGACAAACCTGGAGTATACCAGGCAACTTTAACAGTAACAGATACCAAAGGCGAGAAGAATAGTAAAACCTTGAAATTGAAGGCTGGCAATGAGCCTCCGGTAGTATCTGTTGATATTTTGAAAGGAAATAAGAGTTTCTTTTTTCCAAATCAACCTATTCAGTACGCAATAAGTGTAAGCGATAAGGAAGATGGCAGTGTAAAGAACGGAAAGATCAGTCAGGATGTAGTATCGGTAAACTTCGACTATGTACCTGAAGGTTTTGACCCGATAGCGATTGCCCAGAACCATGTGGCGGCTGATGAAAAAGCAGGGTTCTCAGCAGGGCTTAGTCTTATAAATTCGAGCGATTGTAAATCGTGCCATGCCATACATAAAACATCTATCGGCCCTAGCTTTAACGCTGTTTCTTTGAAATATAAGAAAGACAAAGAGATTGTTCCTCACCTTGCTACGAAAATTATAACAGGCGGTTCCGGGGTTTGGGGGCAGCATGCCATGAGTGCCCATCCGCAAATAACGCAGCCGGAAGCAGAAACTATGGTGAAGTATATTCTTAGCCTTACAGAAAAGAAAGCTGTTGCAAAATCACTGCCATTGTCAGGCAGTTATGTGCCCCAGGTGCCTGCAGGTGAAAACGGAAAAGGAGGGTTTTTATTGAGAGCAGCTTATACAGATAAAGGAACATCGGTAATGCCGCCGCTTTCTACAGAAAGCATCGTAGCCCTTCGTAATCCACTTTTAGATCCGGAGAAGGCTGATATTCAGAAGGGCACTCAGTTGATGACGACACCTTCCAGGTCATTCTTTATGACGGGTAATAACTCACATCTTGCTTATAATAATTTAGACCTTACGGGTATTAAGCAAATTGACTTTCTCGTTCAGGCTTCACCAAATTCAGGTGCTCTGGGAGGGGTTATTGAGGTGCACCTGGACTCGCCGACAGGTAAATTAATCGGTCAGACAGAAACGGTTGTACCTAAGGCCGTAAATTTTGCCCGTATTATGGAAAACATGGGAGGAGGAAAAGCTAAACCCGGAACAAAAGCTAAAGCTGAAGGGCCAAACAAAGGCGGACCTCCTAAAAAGATCGATTTTTCGATGATAAGAAGGCTGATGGCAAAAGAAGTAATAGCTCCTCTGCAACCTGCAGACGGAAGGCATACTATTTACTTCGTTTTCAAAAATGATAAAGCGAAAGACAACCAGATAATTATGCAAATGCTTGAAATCAACTTCAAAAACAAATAACAGCATAATAAATACATAAATGACGATGTCCTGCTTTTGGGACATCGTCATTTATGTATAAAAAGAAACTAAGCGATTAGTTTATCCGGATTGGGTATAAGCGTGAGGAAGGCCTCAAAGTTTTCTTTATAATGTTTTTTATCCAGTTGGAAATAGTAGGCTCCTTTTTTTGAAGAGGATTTATCCTTCTCGGTTGTTTTGATTAGAAGGCCGGTGGAAAGCAATTTACGGCTGAAGTTGCGACTGTCCAGGTTGACGCCATATACGCCTTCGTATAAGTCCTGTAATTGCGGAATGGTAAACTTTTCCGGGAGCAGTTCGAAAAGAATAGGATGGAGGGCCGCCTTATAACGCAATTGCTTTTTAGCTCGCTCAACCATTTCGTTATGATCAAAAATCAATTCCGGAACTTCATCTAATAAAAACCATTCGGCATGGTAGTCTTCTTTTAATTGTTTTTCGTATTTCTTTATATCGATCAGCGCAAAGTAGGCAATGCAAATTGTCCGCTCAACCGGATCCCTCTTTGGGTCACTGAATGCGTGAAGTTGTTCCATATAAACGCCTTCCAAACCGGTTAACGATCCAAGAATTCTGACAGCTGCATCCTTCAATGTTTCATGCGGTTGCAAAAAACCTCCCATTAAACTCCATTCCCTGGCTCGTGGTTCAAACCCTCTTTGTATCAGCAAGAGCTTTAAATTTTCTCCGTCAAATCCAAAAATTATACAATCTATCGCAACCAATATTCGCGTTTGGCCCTGGTATCTCAGCATGCTGTTAATTTACTCTTAAAAGGTTTTACTCGAAGCTAATATAAAAAAAGTACTCCAATAAACTTTAGCATTTGCACTCTTGATCAGTATTTGAAGATCTTATTTATTAAAAAGCATCGAACTGTTATTCATTGATTTTAAGAAGGCAGAATGTCTTATCTTCTTTTGATTAATATAAATTACTGTAACGAAAATATTAATTTTATTTTAAAAAACTTTTCTTCTGGTTTTATGTTTATTAACTTATTGAATCTCATACATATTACGTTATGAATTGTTTTTATTTTTTTAATTTTATTTTATTCTTTTTTATAACTTTACAGTCCACGTTAAATCAATTACTATGAAAAAATTTTCTACTTTAAAACTATTTGTATTCCCTTTATTTGTATTAACCTTTGTTGTAGCCTCCTGCGATAAAGACAGCGACCAAAGTTCAGTTCCGGTTGGAATGTTAAGCATTGATAGTGTAGTGCACGAAAAAATAGCTTCAAATAAATATGTAGATCATATTTATATTACTACTAAAATGCCTCCTAATATTTCAATAGTTGAACCTTGCGGCTGTCCTAATCCCTACGAAGCATTAAACAAGCTGAATTCGCCCAAAAAGCATCATTATGTTTTTGATAGCTACAGGCAGAATAATAAACGTTATCAGGTTATCGTTAACGCTGAATTTTCTTCCACTATTGTAAAAAATATAAATTAAGCTAAAGCTTTTTCTCTTCTTTCTTTTTCGTCTTTTACAGATTAGCACAGTCTTTGTTAGAGTTCTGATAAATCATTTTGTGTTATGGATAAGCGGATATTGGTCGTGGATGATGAGAATGATATTTTGGAGATATTGGAATTAATACTTTCTGAAGAAGGTTATAAGGTTGCTACTTCTCCAACAGCAGAGGGAATTTTGGATAAGATCGAGGCAATTAAGCCCGATTTAATATTAATGGATGTTGATATAGGTGAGGAAGACGGAAGAAAGATATGCAGCGTTATTAAGGCAAATGCAAAAACCCATGATATTCCTGTTATCATGATCTCTGCCTATTCAAGTATTGCCGACACTGTCCAGGAGGCAGGAGCAGAAGACTTTATTCCGAAACCTTTCAGTATTTACACGTTAATAGATCACATTGAAAGGCAGCTGGCTGCCTGATTAAATAGATTTAGTACAGCTTGTTTGAGGATGCGTCGTTGAACTTATACGCCTTTTAAAAGTCCCCCTTGAAAACTATCAGGGGGACTGGAGCTTATTTTTTGCTAATTTGAACCGTCGCTTTTAGCTCTGTTTATTGCATAACTACCTATTTTTTCTCCAACTTCAAATCCTCCATCGCAATCAGCCCGGTAATGTATACCGCCGTACATTCGTGAGTTAGATGCCTCTAATGCCATTTCATCAAAATCTTTTGCACGTTGAGGAAGTAGAAAACCCAGTATTTTGGACGCAGCCGAACTAAAGGTAGCGTGACCGGAAATATAGGAAGGAAAGTTAGGAACTCCTGTTAATGTTTTAATCCGTGGATCTAATTGAGAGGGACGAGGATTAAAATAATAAAATTTGGTATCCCAGCATGCTATTGCTGCATCCATCATAGCACTGTTTAGTAAAGCGTAGTTACGGGCAAAGCGGATTTCACTGTAGTTATTTTTAACGAACTCCACTGTTGCAATAGCGTTCCAATGCCCCGGCGGCGTTGATGTTGCTACCCCATCAGCCCAAAAGTTTACTATGCGCATTCTTTCTCTGCTGGGATTCTTGGTGTAATCCAGGATTTCATCCAATTCTTTTCGCATTTTCTCTGAATTAGCAGATGGTGGAGGCCCCGGACGCAGGCTTGGGATTATTGAAGCATCAAACAATAGCGGCTTTACATTGCCAAATAAAGGCAGCATAGGGGGGCGTTTTGGCGATTCAAGTGATATCCATGGAGTTTCTCCTTTAGCTTTGCAGTCTTCTTCCAATTTTGTCCACACTGCCTGATTTCCGCCAGAAGCACCCATGCCATCCGTTTTCGCTCGCTGAATAATTTTACGGGCAACCCATCTTCCTAAAGAATCTCCGGCAGCAAGGTCGCTTTTTACATTTGCGCCACTCCATATACGATAATTCTTTTCATCTTCCGCCATTTTTGTTATATAATCAACATCTGCCGGAAATAGTAATTTCATTAACTCAACCGAAGCTCCTGCAATTACAGCGTCTTCTGAAGGATAGGAGGGAAGTTCACTTTTAGGAATACTCACACTAATGGAGCCGTCAATATTATAAGGGGCAGGACGATTGTACTGTTTCTTAAACTTCCACGCCATTATCAGCGCATCGTATTGCGCAACGCTAACATACGCATAAGCTCTTGCCGCGTATGGAGGGTTTGAAAATGGAAATATAGGATAAGAAAATGGATTGTTAGCATTTGGGGCCGGATAAGTGCCATCTTCGTTTTGATAGGGTGGGATGTTGTGTTTTGCTACTAATTCACGCATGATTTCGTTCCATCTTAAAACACTTCCAACTTTCCAGAAATCAATGATTTTTCTTTGTTCTGCAGTTAAGTTCTCACTTTTAGCTTTAAGATCTTTTAGTTCAGCCTGATAAGTTTCACTGTTAATATCTGATGGTGCAGGTATAGGAAAGTCTGTTGCTGAGGTAACAATAAACGGTTTCCATTCACTTGCACTAAGGTCAAGGCTTGAAGGAGATAATGTGGGCAAATTAGCATTTGATTCAACAATGTCTTTATTGCAAGACAGTATTAGTATAGCACAAATGCCTATCAGGTATGTAAAATTCTTTTTCATTTTCTTTTTAATATTGAGTGCGAGATTTTTTTAAAAATCTTCGTTATAAAATAGGTAGTTTATTTCTTTATGGATCTTTTCAAATTGAATGCATAATCAACTCCTGCCATCATTCCTGTAGCTTGTCCTACATTTCGTCCCGCTATAGTGTGCCATACACTTGCATGAAAGCCTAAAGCCGAAAGTTTTGGCAAATAGTATTTCATTTCCAAGCCTGTATTGGTAGTATTCATTTTATTGCTGATAAATGGCATGTCGTTTTTTCGGATATCAAATCCTCCTATCGTAGTCATATTATCCAGAAATGCTTCGGCGATAAAGAATCTGCTTCTGTAGCCAGTTCTAACTTGTAAGTTTCCGGCATTGGGCATTTTTACTTTGTCAGAATTTATGAGGTGGTCAGTATAATAAGCATCTCTGTCGATAGTTACATTACTTCTTAAAAGATAGGCACCTGATAAACTTGCATAGATTTTATTGATTTGTACGTCAGCTATTAATCTTCCGCTTAAAACATTACAACCCATACCAATATTCATGGGCATAAAGTCGACGTTATATTTGTTTGTTGGTGCTGTAAATCCTCCAACAGCAAAAACCGAAAACTTTTGTTTGCCTGATTCAATTCTTACCGGACGCCATTTTACAAAAAATCCCAGGTCTTGAAATCCATTAAGCCCGCTCAATGTTCCTTTGCTGGCGTGTGTAGAAACAAAGGGAAGAGAGGCCAGGAGATTGAGGTTTTTATTTACCCCATAATTTAGCATGACCATGGCGGATTTTGTAGATAAGCGCCCTATATTATCGTTGTTGCGTTTAAATGTGCCTTCCCAATAGTTTGTCCAGCTATTGTAGCCAAAAGTTCCTGCAACGCACAGTCGATTTTCCGGCATCATTAAAGCATCTTGTTCTGTTTGAGCGTTGCCTGAAACAGAATAAAACGAAAGAATAGCTAAAAGGTAGCCGCATAAAGGCTTAAAAAATGTTTTCATCTTGTATTATGGTTAGTCAAATGATTGAGAGAATGTTCTGATTTATTCAGGCTTCAGCTATCGAAACCCCTTTTGAATAAGCATTACTTCTCCCGTTCATATAATAATTGGTTAGTACGCGTATTGATTTATAGCCATATTTTTGGTCATAGTTTTTCAATACAAAAATCATCGATCATTTAGAAAATGGTCTTTTAGTGACCTGGCACATACGGATTTAATCCAATAATCTCAGAAGCAAAGTTCTGGTACTATTGTATGCCTGCACTCTAACTATATTTCTGATTCAGGAGGGATTGAAATTGAATGTAGATGTCCTGTTTTAGGTTGCAGAACTTTATATGAAAGATATTTGTGTGCGTGTTCTATATGACTAAGTGTATTTTTATGTTCTTTTACTTCCTGAAAATAATCTGCCTTACATTCTTTAAAGCCGGATTTTTTTGAAGAATTAGCGGTAAGGGAGTTTACTTTCTTAAAATAATCATCACTCTTTTTTTGAATTCTCGATTTCTCCGTATTCTTTACACAAAGTAAAACCAGAGAGTCCCGGTAAACTTTACGTTTAACACATTTATATGTATCTCCTTTATAACTTATTTCTCCCCGTACATCCTCATATTCTTTCCAATCATACAGATATGGTAAATTAATAGGGATTTTAATTGAAACTAATCGTGTGTCACTTTCAGATATATCTTGTATAGACATTTCCATACGTACATCTGAAGCTATGTTCAAATAAAAGAACATAATCTTGTAGCCCACTATATTGAACAGCAGGATACTAAGTAACAATATTGTTGTTATTTTTTTCAATACCCGAATATATAATCTTTTTTATTAAATTCTGCAATCGACTTAAAATGTTGAAAAATAATCTAACTCAGGTAGTTAGGTTCCTTTTAAAGGCCCATCATGGGTTAAACAACATTTATTTCTCATTTGGCCCAATAAATTTATTTTTGCAGGAATAATTAATTAAGAAAAATACGTAAGTATTAAAAATAAAATGAACTATTGGTTAGTCAAATCTGAACCGCATAAATACAGCTGGGAGAAATTTAATGAAGACGGACGTACCTTTTGGGATGGTGTTCGAAATTTTCAGGCCCGAAATAACCTGAAGGCAATGAAGGAGGGGGATTTAGTTCTTTTTTATCACAGCAATGAAGGAAAATGTGTGGTAGGAATAGCCAAAGTAGTTAAAGAATTTTACCAGGACCCCACTACTGAAGATCCCAATTGGGTAGTAGTAGACTTGTCTCCGGTAGAAACATTAAAAAAGCCGGTTACGCTCGAGCAGATTAAAGCAGATGATCGGTTGAAAGATGTTTCGCTGGTAAGGCAGGGACGATTATCAGTAATGCCTTTAAAACCCGAGGAATTTGACAGGATTTTAGAATTAGCAGGTTAAAATCTTATCTTGGATTATGTTATTGAAAATTTGCACTATCCTGTTATTCCTTTCTTCATTCCTTGTTGCACAGGAAAGCCATGCTCAATATAAGGCAAAGCGTTATAATGCTATTGTGCGTCCGTTAAGCGGTAAAAGATACAAGGGAATTCTAGAACGGGTTGACGAGAAAGGCCTGACCATCCGTTTTCATAAAACTTCTAAATATTTTCTTGCTGATACCGTCCGTAAAATCCGTATAAAAAAATACAATGCTCAAAATAAAAGTTTACTTGCAGGTAGTATTCTTGGTTTAGCAGGCGGACTTGCAGCGTATACTATTCAGGAAGATAAGGGCAATACAAGTCCGATTATACTTCCGGTAGTTATTGTTTCTTCGGCTTTGTCTGGGGCTGCCCTTGTTGGAACGATTAATTCTTTTACCGCAGTAAAAACGTATAAAAATGTTAACAAGCTCGAAAGTTTCAAACCGGTATCGCTCGAGCTGAGAAAATACTCCTTAAGTAAATTGTAGGATTTTAATCTATTACAAAAAGTGCTTTTAGTTCGGTAGCTTCGTTAGGCTTCATTTTTCCTGCCAGTATCAGCCTTAATTGTCTGCGTCGTAATGCTCCTTCCCAAAGTAAGCGCTCTTCTTCAGTTTCCGGCATCAATTCGGGTACCCGTATGGGTTTTCCTTCATTATTAAGCGCTACAAACGTGTAAAAAGCTTCATTGGATTTTACTTTTGTTCCCGAAGGTATATTTTGTGCCCATACCTCAATTTTTACTTCCATCGAGGTATTAAAGGTTCGGGAAACCTGCGCCTGAATAGTTACCACATCTCCTAATTTGATAGGATGTTTAAAAGAAACATTGTCAACCGAAGCAGTTACCACGATATTATTCGAATGTTTTTGCGCTGAAATAGCTGCCGCAATATCCATCAGATGCAAAAGGCGTCCTCCCATCATGTTATTTAACGTATTGGTATCGTTGGGAAGAATAAGCTCATTCATAGTTACGAATGACTCTTTTGCTGCTTTTCCGTTCATAGTTTAAATGTAAGGTTTTAGGGTGATTCGTGTAAAGCGATTTTACGGAACGCTACCTTCTGTTCGCTGTGTTTATTTCAGAAAATCCTACCAGTTCTTCCCATCTTGCCCCCGGTTTTTTGTAGTAAACCAGGATTTGATAGGAGTTACGTGTTTCGTAAAATGATCCGTTGAAGGTTGTATAATCGACTGTTTTATCATTTTCCGACCAAACATATTGGTAATCGTACACACCTTGCTTCAGCAATTGAGAACCGAAAAATTGTTTCCGGCTTTCATCATAACTCAATCTGTTTTCTGCTCTTAAGGTATATTGATTAAATTTTCCAACTATATAAGCGTTTCCTTTAGCGGAGGGTTTTTCAGCATTTAAAATGAAGTTAACAAAAGCATAGTCAGCATCTGTACGGTTATCACGGCCATCCTGGTTACGGATATAAAATTTTCCGTTCTCGTCAAAGTTAAACGCGTATGCCGCAGTGCTAAGATCTGCATCGGGGAGAAGATAAACGCGGTTAGATGTATCACGGTAAATATTTGCAACTCGTTCCGACTGTAGACGGAGGCTTCTTATATCAAAGCGTCTGAACTCATTGCCTCCCGGAAATATAAGGCTTTGGAGATCGTTATAGATCAATTGATTTGGCCGCAGAAAATTTGGTCGTAATACAAGCTGTGATGTAGATGAAATTTCATTTTGCATCACCTGCGTTTTTACATCCATATAGGGGTTTTGAATCTGCAACTGACCGGTACTTACAACCAGGTTTATCTTCTGTTGCTTTTCTCTTTGTCCTATATTGGGGCTTGGAACCATTTCTGCCGAAACAGTTGTCAGCGGATTTATAATATAAAAGCGTTGTGTTAAAACTAATTTACGCTGATCATTGTCTTCATAAACTTTTAGCAGATAGTTACCCGAAATTTTAGGTTTTATATTAAAGTTCGGTAAGCTTACTTCGTAATGGGTAAACTTCTGGTATGTATTGAATGAATAGTGATAATCTGTTATCCGGTCTTCGGTAAAGCTCTCCAGGTAATCCATAGCAGATAACCTGCTGCTGCTCCAGTTTGCATCGCAATGTTCAATTGTATAGGAGAAATTACGGCTTCCTACTCTCAAGTCATCAAAGCTTAAAACTAATTTATCAGGGCTCCCTAGGTTAAGTACAGGGAAAGATTGCTCCTGCGATTGATTATAAAACCGGACGGTTTTAATTTCGGGCAGATATACAAAGTCTTCGTATCGTAATAAGCTCCTGTTGTTGTTTCCTTGGCCATCAGAAATAGAAAAAGTAGCCAAAAGCAGTGCAATAATTGCAAGTAGTTTTCCCATTTCCTGATGTAATTCTACGATTCTAATTCCAGGATCTGATCAGCAAGCTTTTCCCAATCCGCCTGTACCGATTCCAGTTCTTCTTTTGCTTTCTGGTAGCGGTTGTTTGCTTCCTGGAATTTCAATTTATCACTGTAAATCTCTTCTTCTGCAAGCTCTGTTTCTGCAATTTTTACTTCTTTCTCTAAAGCAGCAATTCTATCTTCCATTTGTTGGAGCTCCTGGTTCATTTTTTTTAGCTGCTTGTTTTTATCTTCCCCATTATCTTGCTTCGGCTTCTGTTCAGGCTTCTTTTCTTCTTTTTTAGGAGCTGCTGCTACAGTTTTTTGAACAACAGCTGGCCTTTTTGCCTGCCATTCTTCATATTCTGCATACGTACCCGGATATTCTTTGATCTGTAGATTTTCAATGTACCAAATCTTATTGGCAACGTTGTCCAAAAAATACCGGTCGTGAGAAACAGCAATTAAAGTACCCTGAAATTGTTGTAACGCTTGAATTAGAATATTTACAGATTGTATGTCAAGGTGATTGGTAGGTTCATCCAGAATAAGGAAATTTGCATCAGCGGTAAGTGCTTTTGCTAATGCGACACGAGATTTCTCTCCTCCCGAAAGTACTTTGATCTTTTTAAAAACGTCATCTCCTGTAAAAAGAAAACATCCTAAAATTGAGCGTAATTCTGTTTCTGTATGTTTTGGAGCAAATGCCTGAAGCTCTCTTAAAACCTCGTTTTCCAGGTGAAGTGATTCCAGCTGATGCTGTGCAAAAAAGGTTGTAGTTACATTATGGCCTGTTTCGCTCATTCCTTCAAATGACTTATCCGTGCCTGCAATAATTCGCAGTAAAGTAGATTTTCCTTTACCATTTGCACCAATTAATGCTATTTTATCGCCCTTTTCTATAACAGCATGTGCATCTTTCAAAATTTGTAAATCAGGATAAGCTTTACTTACATGTTCCATTCTTACTACGTGCCTGCCCGATTGCTTACTGAATTTGAAGCTGAAGTTTACACTCGGATTATCATCATCCACATCCTCTACGCGTTCCATTTTTTCTAAGGCCTTAATACGGGATTGTGCCATTTTAGCCTTACTTGCTTTGGCACGAAAACGTTCAATAAGGCGCTCTTCCTGTCGGATTTTAGCCTGCTGATTTTTATATTGCCCGCTTTGTATTTCTTCGCGTAAAGCTTTTTCTTCTAAGTAAAAACTATAATTGCCAGCATACGGAATAAGTTTTCCTTTACGAGATTCAACAATCTTTTTTACCACACGATCCAGGAAATACCTGTCGTGCGAAACAATCACAATCGCTCCTTCAAAAGATTGCAGATAAGATTCAAGCCATTTAATGGAAGGTAAATCAAGGTGATTGGTAGGCTCATCCAGCAACAAAATATCCGGTGCCTGAAGCAGGATTCGGGCAAGCATGACACGCATGCGCCATCCCCCGGAAAACTCGGCCAAAGGACGATGCTGATCTTCGTCGGCAAAACCTAGCCCGGCAAGGATTTCATGTGCCCGGTATTCAATATTATAGCCGTCCAGCGCTTCAAACTCGTGCTGCTTATCGCTCAGTTTGTGAAGAAGGTCGTCTGTATACTCAGTTTCAAGTTTTTTAAGCAGGTTCTCAATTTCTGTATGCAGCTGGTTCTGCCGTTCAAAGGCTTCCATAGCTACATGTAAAATGCTTTTATCAGACTGATAAGAAAGCAAATCCTGGTTAAGGTATCCGATTTTAAGATCCTTTGCTTTAGAAATTGTACCGCTTGTGGGAGTATAATCTCCTACAATAATCTTTAAAAGTGTTGTTTTTCCGGTTCCGTTAGCTCCAATTAAGCCTATTTTTTCTCCTGGTTTTATATGCCAGTTGGCCTCATCATATAATGCCCTTGCACCAATCTCAAAGGTTAAGTCGTTTATAGCAATCACAATGCAAATTTACTAATTCCATACGAATTGCAGGGTGCTTAGTTTCGGGGATTGGTCGAAAAGCGGAGCTTACATCAGCAGGTTAAAGTTGTCGTTTTCGTCAAGTTCCCAGAAAGGGTTATAAGCTACTTCAAACAAATGTCTGTCAGGGTCTTTAAAATAACCGCTGTAACCTCCCCAAAATACTTTCTGCGCAGGTTTTACTACAGTAGCTCCAAGTTTTTCAACCAGTGCTAAAACCTGGTCGACTTCTTCCTCGCTTTTTGTATTGTAGGCGAGAGTAATACCTGAAAATCCGTTTCCTTTTTCATCAACAAGCGCATCTTCTGCCAGGAGTTTTCTCGGATAAAGAGCAAGGGCAATTCCTCCTAAAGGAAAAACAGCCAGATCGTCCATGCTTACCGATGATTTTTTCCATCCCAAGCCTTTTTCATAAAAATTAATTGCTCTTTCAAAATCATCTACTCCAAGTGTTATCAGATTTAGTTTTTGTCTCATTGTTTTTAAATTAAGATGTTTTAAAATTAGGGTTTAAATCCTGTATGCGATAGGTTTTTGAATTTAACTTTTGTCTATCTTCGCACCATGTATCAGTTAATTAAACCCATTTTTTTTCGTTTCGATCCGGAAAAGATCCATCACTTTGTAACGGGTTCGCTTAAAACCGCGAACAAGATTTGGGGTGTATCTGCTCTTACAAAGGCAATATGCCTAAAAAATGATCCGCGTTTAGAAAGACACGTGTTTGGATTAACTTTTAAAAATCCGGTAGGACTGGCGGCTGGGTTTGACAAAAATGCTGAATACGTGGAAGAGATGGCGAACCTTGGTTTTGGCTTTGTGGAAATAGGAACAGTTACTCCATTGCCCCAACCGGGAAATGACAAGCCCCGGATGTTTCGGCTTACTCAGGATGAAGCACTGATTAACCGGATGGGATTTAACAACCAGGGAGCAGAAATAGCTGCACACCGGTTAAAACATGTAAAACGAAATGGATTGCTGATAGGAGGTAACATCGGGAAAAATAAAATCACTCCCAACGAGGATGCTGTAAGTGATTATATTAAATGCTTTGATGCACTTTTTGATGTAGTTGACTATTTTGTGGTGAATGTCAGTTCTCCCAATACACCTGGCTTACGTGCTTTACAGGAAAAAGAGCCGTTAAAGAATATTCTGAATACGCTTCAAAAAAGAAATCTGAAGAACGATATTTCGAGACCCATACTTTTAAAGATTGCTCCCGATTTAACAAACGAACAATTAGACGATATTGTGGAAATTGTAGTTGAAACAAAGATTGCCGGTGTAATAGGTACAAATACCACTATTTCACGGGATAATTTAAAATCACAGGAAAGTTTAAAATCAGAAACCGGGGGTTTAAGCGGAAAGCCGCTTACAAAACGATCAACAGAGGTTATAAGATACCTTTCGGAAAAATCAGGAAAAGCCTTTCCGATTATCGGCGTCGGAGGAATTCATTCTGCAGAAGATGCGATTGAAAAATTAAACGCCGGAGCAAGCCTTATCCAGCTATATACCGGATTTATTTACGAAGGCCCCGGGCTGATTAAGCGAATAAACGAAGCGCTATTAAAAGAGGGCTAATTAAGAAAGCCAATAAAGTTTTAAAGCTTATTGGTTAGCAAAAATGAGTTTATACTAAAAAACCCGGACGAAATATCCGGGTTGAATTTTATTATTAAGTGTGTTAAACTTATTTCGACTGTGCTTCTATCTGAGCCAGAACTGCATTGTTTTTTGCAATCTGACCTGTTTTTGATTCAACAGAGCGGCTTCCGGTTTCAATGTTGCGCCCCAGTTTAAGGAACTGAACTTCTAAACGTGATACCGTTTTATTTTTTCTGTCTTTTCTTTTTAAACGTGTAACTCCCATGACTTTCTTTTTTATTTTTTTCCTGAGGTCGGAAGCGGATTCGAACCGCTGTAGAAGGTTTTGCAGACCTCTGCCTAGCCACTCGGCCATCCGACCATTATTAAAGGCTGCAAAAATAATAAAATAAACTTCCTGCCCAATACTTTTAATTATTTTCTTTTAATTTCTGAGCAGAATATGGCTGCAGAGATGGCAACATTTAAAGATTCGGCACTGCCAAACCGTGGAATGGTAACTGCATCTGTAATTAATTCTTTTATTTCGGCTGAAATTCCTTTGCCTTCATTTCCAAGTATCAGAATGCCTGGAAGTCGAAATTCGTACTCATAAACAGATTTCCCCTCGAGCAAAGCTCCGTAAACAGGCAACTTGCTATTTTGTATAAAAGCCTTAATACCTGTATAATGAACTTTAATGCGGGATAGAGAACCCATAGTAGCTTGTACAACTTTGGGGTTATAAGCATCTACCGTATCGTTAGAACATACGAGGTGAGAAAAGCCAAACCAGTCCATTGTTCTTATAATAGTGCCTAAATTTCCCGGATCCTGTACTCCGTCTAAAACCAGGGTAAAATTTCTTTGAAAGCTTTCTGATTCAATTGTCTGTTCTGCGGGTATTTTAATAAGGGCTACTGCATCCTGCGGTGTAGTAAGGTTACTGATTTTAAATAATTCTGCATCAGTTATTTCCTGCAGTTTTACTTTTTCAGCATATTTGCTCAATTTTGAAAAAGCCCTTGAATTTGCAAAAATGGTTTCCACAGAATAATCTGAGGAAAGAAATTCCGTTATCGATTTCAAACCTTCAGCAAGAAAAAGGCCGTGTTCTTTTCTGTATTTTTTTTGATTGAGAGCATTAACAAAACTGATTTGAGATTTTGAAAGCATTTTTTACAGGGCATTTTCTAAACAGGGCAATATTACTACTTTTAACGCTTAGTTTCAGTGCTTGTTCGCCTACCCGCTTTTTATCTAAAGACGAGGCGCTCGTAACGAAAGTTAAGCTTAAAGGCTTCAGCAAAGAATTTTCTGAGCAGGCTTATCAATACGTTCAGAAAGATATCCGGCCAAATTCGAAGTTTAATCTGGCGCTTTATAACCTGGTAAATACAAAGAACGGTAAATACAGAACCGACCGCATTAAAAACATAGGTGAAGCTCCTCATATTCTTGACAGTGCTCTTGTTGATATTTCGCGTACCCAATTGGAAAAATTTTTAAAAACCAAGAGCTTTTTCAATGCAAAAGTGAGCAGTGATATCGTAATAAAAAATAAGAAGGCGCATTTAACTTTTTCTGCCGATGAAGGCCCAAGTTTTCATATCAGGAATTACAGGTACACTATAGCAGATTCGGCTATGAGACAGCTTTATACTGCTAACAGATTACCTGAAACAGCTGTAAAAACCGGCCGCAGATACGATGCAGATTCACTGGCAAGAGAAAGAGAACAGGTTTTCCTGCTAATGAAGAGGAACGGATATTTTGATTACCTGCGTCAGTATGTACGGTTTGAAATAGATAGCAATTTATCGAACAGCCAGGCCGATGTACACCTATTTCTTGATAATCCTTCTGACAGTACCAGGCATAAAGTTTACAGCATTAATAATACCTATATAAATATCCGTAAAGGCGACGGGCTGGAAGATGGAAATCCGGATACAGCCACTATTGATTCCCAGTTTTTCTTCAGAGATTTTTCCCACCGGTTTAAACCTTCGGCTTTAAGCAGGTACATTTTTTATAATAAGGGTGATCTTTATAATTTGGATAAGGAAAACCTTACTTACGAGCGTTTATATTCGTTAAACGTGTTTAAGAACCTTAAAATTGAATATGTAAAAGCAAAAGACAGTACGATACTTAGTCCGAAGATAGAGGCTATCCCCTTGAAGAAAATGAGTAACCGCATTGAAGGTGAATACACCTTTAATTCCGGAAGAAATGGATTTAATATCGGTAATACCTTTACTAACCGTAACTTGTTTGGGGGAGCAGAACAACTGGAGATAAAATTAAGGTACGGAAATCTTTATGACACCCATACCAAAGGCGTTTTCAACCAGGAATTTCAGGTGGGAGCCAATCTTATTTTCCCTAAACTATTAATTCCGTTCAATACGCGTAAACTCGAAATGAATGGCCTGGCTCACACCACTTTTTCAAGCAGCTTGCAGGTTTTTGATCAGGTGCACACGTTTTCAAACCGTACTTTTATTAATTCACTTACCTACGATTGGGTAGAAAATCGCTATAAACTGCATACGCTAACACCCATTAATGTTGAATACCGCGACGGCCGGTTTGACCCTTTAGTAGCAGAAGCCCTACGTGATTCGGGATTTGTATATTATGTAAACACAAATAACCGGCGTTACTTCAGCCTGGGAAGCCAGTACACGTTTACTTATAATGCGTTGCGTTTATCTTCTTATGATAACTTCCTCTATTTCAGAGGGCTGATTGATATGGCTGGCAATACGCTGGGCCTTCTCAGTAAAACACTGGGTTTAAGAAAAGATCCTGCTACCGGAACACGTACAATTTTTGGATTGCCCTATATTCAATATGCTAAAACTGAACTTGATTTGCGTTGGTACAGGTACCTGGGCAAAGAGCGGCAACTGATTTTGAGGTTAAATCCCGGCATCGGTTATCCATATGGTAACAATCGTTTTTTACCGTTCGAAAAGAATTTTTATGCAGGCGGATCCAGCGGGATACGTGCCTGGCAGGCAAGAACATTAGGCCCCGGAAATTATAACAGGGAAGTACTTCAAAATGATACGTTACGGAAAAACCTGCGCAATCTGGATCAGCTTGGGGAAATAAAGTTTGAAGGAAACCTCGAATACCGTTTTAAGATTTTAAATGATTTTTTTGGCGCCAAGCTTAAAGGAGCTGCTTTTACAGATTTCGGTAACGTTTGGCGTATCCGACAGGCTGCAGACAATCCGGGAGGCGAGCTGAAATTAAATAAGCTGTTAGACCAGATAGCTATCGGCGCCGGCGCCGGTTTACGTTTTGATGTGGATTATTTTGTTTTCAGGTTTGATGCAGGGATTAAAATAAAAGATCCACAGTTCCAGGGCTCCGACCAATGGGTTATAAAGAAAATCTTCAATCAGGATTTTAAGACGCAGTACGAACAAACACATAATCCCGATACCTACCGGTTTATACAGTATAATTTCGGTATTGGAATGCCTTTTTAAAAAGCCGATTTCAGACCATCAAAAACAGTTTCAAAAAAGGTGGAAATATCCAACCCTTTGGAGTGGTTGAAAAAAAACAGTACAATAAGAATAATTGCCGCAAAAAGCAGGAACTTTCTGAACATACTTGCCAGCAATATTAAAATTACAGGTATTGCCACCAGCAGAACCCAATTGATTTTTATCGGATTCAGATCTTCATTTTTTTTAAGTACGTAGTATAGCTTGCCGTGTGTGCCGCTATCATTGGTGTGTTTTATATAAATAAATGCCGATTTATCTATCTGCTGAGGAGCAACGGCAACTCCGTCATGAAAATTTAATTCCTGCCTGAAACCGTTAATTGAAAAAAGAAAAGTTCCGTTTACATTCTCAACAGGCTTTTCATTTTCATCCGCTGCTATAATTGCCAGCTTTTCATTCTTCAGTAAATTCTCTTTTACTATAAAATTATTAATAGCTACTGTTTGTGCAGAAATGGCGGTCGATAAAAAAATACCAAAAAGAAGTAACAGGTAAAACTTGGTTTTCATTACAATCACTTTAGACTTTGTGCCTAAAATAAGCTTTTCTCCAGTTTTAATACAGGATTTGATAAAAAAGAAAGATCCTGCTAAAATTAACAGGATCTCTCTCTTGTGAAATGTTTAGGCAATAAGTTTTAGAAAGAATAACCCACAGAGAATGATAATACCCTGTTGGTAACTTTACCGTCGCCACCATCGGTAGTAGGACGAAGATCGGTTAAACCAAGGCCATATCCGGCGCCAACATTAAAGCCGCTGCCTAATTGTACGCCACCTAAAAAGTTTACACCTAAATCGGTTCCTTTCAGGTCATCACCAGAATCCTTACCAAAATTTAAATCTCTGTTTCCTTCATAAGTTACATTACCTACAGATCCTTTTCCTTTTCTTTCTCCTGAAACTCCAAATGCAACATATGGACCGGCGCCTAAGTAAATATTAGATCCGCCTAAACCAAGAGGAATTTTTCCTACAAAGTTTACAGGTACTTCTACCCACATTGAATTATCTTCAACTGAGGCAGTAGATCCGTACTCTGTTTTTCCACCTTTTCCCTGAAGGGATATTCCGGGCTGCACATATAAAGGCCCAACAAGGGGAGCATCTAAATAACCTGTTACATGGAAATTAGTAGTGTTTTTTGTCTGGAAATCCTCTCCATCGGTATTTGCCACATTATACTTAGGCAAATTAACACCCACTTTTAAACCGAACTTTAAAGGAGAAGTTGTAGTGGTTGTACTTGTTGTTGTTTGCGAGTATGCCGAACTTCCAATAAGTGAAGCAATGGCAAGTATAAATAGCTTTTTCATAGTCTTAATTTTAATTTACGTTAGTCCTTATGCAATTGCCAAGCCAAAATTTATTAAAAAGCCTTATTTTACTGAGATGCAGGAGCTTTTATCTTCTTTTTACAGAACAACTAACTTTAAATCTTGCCCAGTTTTTTAATCCATTTTTGTATGGAAAACTGAACGAAAGGGGAAAATAAATTATAAAATTAATAGAGAAAATTTTGTAACTATTAGTTTAAAGCAACGTAGAAAGAAAAACTAATTAAAATCAATGGAATTCCAATATCAGGATGAAAACCTGGATAAACGAAGTATAAAAAAAAGGAAACTTGAAATAGTAATTATAGTGGTTTTAGCTTCCGGTGGCATATTAATCAATTTTCTGATCTATCTTTTCGCCGTAAAGCCCTTAACGTTCCCCTGAAGTTTTTTTAATGACTTAATTTACTGCTAATTTCTGGCGATCAAAATAAAATTACGCCATCAAAAGCCACGACTCCTTCGTCAGGCCGCGTTGCCAATACTATTGTTATCGGCAGGCTTATTTTTTACCGGCAAACTTCTCTATTGCTTCCGGTGTAACCGGTGTAAATAAATTTATCAGGTTTCCATCGGGGTCACGGAATAAAAACGATTTATTACCCCAAGGCATGGTTGTGGGCTTTTGAACGATGTAATTTTGAAGATAGTCAGCTAATCTTTCATAGTCTTTCTCAACATCATCTACTTTAAATTCTATTATAGCACTACTATTTTGTGCGGCTTTGGCTACTTCGTCTCCGCCGAAAAATTGTAGCGTATTAGTGCTGCCGATTGCTAACGTTGCTGTTTGGGTTTTTAATTCAGCAAAGTCCGGGGTATATTGTACCACAGCCGTACCTGTTACTTGCTCATAAAATTTCACTAAACCCTCGAAGTTTACAGTAATAATGCGAATTGATAATAAATTCATGTCTTTGTTTTTATGGTTAAGCACCAAAACTAATGCGGCATTATGACAACAGTATGTCAGGAGTCAGAACATATTTCTTTTCCGGCTAAATATTCTGCTAGCGTCAGCTGGGTGGGTTGAATTTTTAGAATTCCATCTGAGCTTGGTCTTTGCTTTTACCGCTAACCGTTCGGGTATTGGCGTAGTGGCGGCATTCTAGCGCTGCACTGATACAAAGTACCGTCGCACAAATTCAGCAATAATGTTGATAAGAAGCCGTTAGCCTCATCAAGCCAATGCCATGTTACCTGCTGCCCTTTTTTAGCCAATTAACTTTCGTCTGTTGTTATGTTTATGTCACGAAGAATTTTGTAGTCAATATAAAATGTCCCGAATGGAATGAAACAAGCAACAATAACTTTCCAGGTTGTTTCTTTAAATTTCCATTGTTGTTCAACGCCTACACGTAAAGCGTTAAACACAAATAACAGAAATAATGCGCCGTGAATTGGTCCGAGATTTTTTGACATTGAAGGATTATCAAAATAATATTTCAAGGGGACTGCTATAAAAACCAAAACAAGTAACGAAATTCCCTCTAAGAAAGCTAATAATCGTAAACGTCCCAGTGTTGTTGTGAAATACTTTTTCATAATTAAAATGTTCTGAAATTAGGTCTGCTTGAGAATGGTGAAAAAGACCAGGGTATAGCAATAAAAATGATAAGTAATGCAATAGAAAACCAAATCAACATTGTTTTAAATTTTTCTTTGTCCGTTGGTTTTCGTTTTGCTAATGCAGATCCGATTGTCAATACAATAATAGAAGTCAGCATTAAAATAATATGTATTAAACCGTAAAATGTTAAGTCCAAATTTTGAAAACCCATTTCGGTATCATTCCAAAAGTATTTTACAATCGGACTTAGTGTGTAAAGTATTATTCCAAACATTAGTTGAATATGTGCAACAGTTGCAGTCCAATGTCGGAGGGCATTGTCGGTTTTTGAAAAATCTTTGTTGCTGACGTAGCCAACATACGCTCTGTAAATGGAATACACCAAAAAGGCTAAAACAAGCCATCGTGTTAACGAGTGTAGAACTAATAAAGTTGGATACATTTTATGCGGTAATTGTTTTTTGTTTTCTGAATACGTTCCAAATTGCCGGTACTTCAAAGAAGAACCACAACGCAAGAATTGCGGCCTACTTTCGGGGACAAAGATATAACAAAAACATACCGATTAGTATGTTTTTAAAGAAAAAATTATACCAAACTGTTTAAGTAGATTTTAAGTTGCTTTAAATAGGGTAGATACGCCTTTTTGCTGTTCTCTAATTTTCCAAAATTTCGTATTCCCCAATAACCCGACATTACGAACATTGTTACTTGTTTTGCGTTTACATCATTGCGAACAAAGCCGTTTTTCTTTCCTTTTTCAATAGTGGCGGTCATAACCTTTGTCCATTGTTTGGTTAGTTCGTTTAATGCGTTGTTGAAGGCAGCGTTCCAGGGTGTCATTTCTTGTGTAAAGTTTGAAGCGGGACAACCATACTCAACTTTTAAAAATTCATTTTTCATTAAAAGATTGTCCATCAGGTTGTAAATGGCATCCAGCGGATTTTGTTCGTTTTGGAGCGGTTCAACGAAGCTACTTGTAAGTGTCGGTTTTAGGATTTCGTTTATGATTGCAAGCCCCATTTCGTCTTTGGTTTTAAAATGGTAGTAAAATGCACCTTTTGTAACTTTTGTTGTGGCGATGATGTCGTCAATGCTTGTTGTCTGATAACCTTTAACGTAAATCAGTTCAAATGCTTTTTGTAGAATTGTCAGCCGTGTTGCCTCTGCTTTTTTCATAAAAGATACTGTGTAGTATTTTTACAAAGGAACGAAAAGTTGTTGGACTGTTAGAGGTTATTCTGGGAATTGTCGTCCTGTCGTTCACAAAGGCCATAAGGCAATGAATTGCTGTCGGCGAAAGTGAACGCAAATAGAAAGAGCCGGTGTTACTGTTGTTGAATTTAGCACTAAACCCGCCATTTTGCCAAACTGAGGAAACAGCATCAGTTCTTGTATAAAAGAACAAAGCCTTGCAAACTCTTTACAAGGCTTTGATTTACGTTCAGATGCTAGCCAGAACTATATTGCCAGCTATCCTTTACTATAAGGAAAATTGCGAGACACTTTTCGCATCATCCTTTCAACCAAATCATCTGTAGATGTTGTAATGTTATCATCCATTGATTTAAAAAATCTCCATAAAAGTTCTCCGTCAGAACCGTTATTCAGGGTTAGGAATAAACTTCCGCTTCCGGTTTTACCGCCCAAGCCACCAAATACTACAGCACTTGCAATGGCAGCACCTTCTGATTTTGACTGTTCCGATTCGAATCTTCCCCCCATTACAGCATCTACTCCTAAAACTTTCGCAATTTCATCTTTAGTGAACTCATCTAACTTATCAAGCATACCTGCTTTTTTCAATAAAATATTTGTTTTATCTACATCTTGAAAAGTAACAGTGTAGTCTTTCGATTTACGAAGTAAAAACGTGTACATACTTGCCTGAATGGATTTCGCCATTGAATGCTCCTGATCCCGATTAGCTTCAGTACTAAAGTTTTTAGGCTGTTTCCTGTAACTAATTTTTACTTCAAATGGCAAAATTGCTACTGTTTGATGCTTCGACACTTCAGATTGAAGCTTTGGACTTTTAAATATTTGCTTTGCGCTTTCTAATTGTGCGTTGGCAAAAAAACTTAAGCTGGTAAGAAAAAGTAATAAAAAAAGTGTTCTTTTCATAATTGCGAGTTAATTTTTAATAAAAGTAAAGAAATAAATCTATAATGTTATTAGTACAGACAATTTCTTATTACTCGCATTAGAAGGAGTTAATATAAGAGAGCATCAGGGGGAACTTTGTTTATAAAAGAAAGTAATGTAAGTGCACCCGAAGGGATTCGAACCCCTATCATCAGAACCGGAATCTGACATTCTATCCATTGAACTACGGGTGCTGTTATTAAAAATCCTGCGGCATTTAATCCTCCAGGTTTCTTAACTGTGCGCAAAGATATACATTCATCCCTTACAGGACAATAGCAGCTAAACATTAAAACGGAAGTGCATAATGTCGCCGTCTTCTACTACGTAATTTTTGCCTTCTACGCTTAATTTGCCTGCTTCTTTACATGCTGCTTCAGATCCCAGGGTAATAAAGTCCCGATATTTTATTACTTCTGCACGAATAAAGCCTTTCTCAAAGTCCGTATGAATTACCCCGGCTGCCTGCGGAGCAGTAAAGCCTTGTGTGATGGTCCACGCCCTTACTTCCTGCACACCGGCTGTAAAATAGGTGGCCAGATTTAGCAGCTTATATGCCGAATGAATTAGTTTATTTACACCAGATTCTGTAAGTCCCAGATCTTCAAGGAAAAGCTGACGCTCTTCATAACTTTCAAGCTCGGCAATTTCAGCCTCTATCCTGGCAGAAATAATCAATACTTCCGCATTTTCATGTTTAACGGCTTCCTTAACCTTTTCAACATACTGGTTTCCGGTGTTTACAGAACCTTCATCCACGTTACACACATACATAACCGGTTTGGCAGTCAGCAGGAAAAGATCGGCAATGTATTCTTTATCCTCTTCGCTTATTGGTGCGGTGCGTACAGAATTGCCTGATTCGAGGTGGCTTTTTACTACCGAGCAGACTTCAAAAGCTTTCTTAGCTTCTTTATCTCCGCCTGTTTTAGCCATCTTTTCAACTTTCTGAATCTTTTTAGTAACTGTTTCCAGGTCTTTCAGCTGTAATTCGGTATCTATAATCTCTTTATCACGTATCGGGTCGACAGAGCCATCCACGTGAACAACGTTTCCGTCATCAAAACAACGCAGCACGTGAATAATGGCATTTGTAGCACGGATGTTTCCTAAAAACTGGTTGCCTAAGCCTTCGCCTTTACTGGCTCCTTTTACTAATCCAGCAATATCAACAATTTCGATGGTGTTCGGAACAATCCGATTGGGCTTTACCAATTCAGCAAGTTTAGTTAATCGCTCGTCCGGTACGGTAATAACGCCTACATTCGGCTCAATGGTACAGAACGGAAAGTTAGCTGCCTGGGCCTTCGCGTTTGATAAACAATTAAAAAGTGTTGATTTTCCTACATTCGGTAATCCTACGATTCCACACTGTAATCCCATGTATTTTATTTATTGAATTTTATTAATCTGTGCTCCGTTATCCGGGTCTTAACCTTTTACCTCTGACCTTTTTTCTGCAAACACATATCCCATTAAACGATAAGCAAGTTTGGCCAGGGTGTATTCAGATAGAATACTGCCTTCTGCAGGAGCGCATTCTACAATGTCAAACCCTACCACATTTCGTTCATTACAAACTTTTTGAAGGAATTCAAGTGTTTCAGTCCAGAATAAACCATTCGGTTCGGCTGTACCTACGGCAGGAATTACAGAAGGGTCAAAGCCATCGGCGTCAATGGTAATGTACACATTGTTGGTCATGGGTGCTATCAGCTCTTCCATCCATAAAGGGTTTTTCCTGATCTGATGAGCATAAAACGTATGAATGTTATTGGAGCTTTTTATCAGTTCGGCCTCTTCAATGCATTGCGCTCGTATTCCTGCCTGGCAAATGGTTAAACCAAGTTCATTGATACGTGCCATTACGGAAGCATGGGAGTAGATATTGTTGTGATAGCTTTGGCGCAGATCGGAATGAGCATCAATTTGCAGAACTGTAAGATCGTCGTATTTGCGGGCAAAGGCCTTTACAATACCATAAGTTACGGTATGTTCTGCTCCCAGCGACACTACAAATTTATTATCTTCCAACAGCTTTTCTGTTTCCAGTTCAATCAGTGTTACGGCGTCAGCATCTACTTTATCCCCAAAATCCACGGGTGGCAGAGTAGCTATTCCGGTTTTCAGATACGTTTCCTGTTCCAGTTCTTCATCATAAAACTCTACATATTGTGAAGCTTTTATAATGGCGCCCGGGCCTCTCGAAGAACCGCTTAGGTATGACGAAGTATATTCATACGGTAACGACTGAATAACAACTTTACTGTCTTGGTAGTTGTAAAACTTTTCTTCAGGCAGGCCAAGAAAATTGTCGGCGGTATCTAAAACGTTCATTTTGTATAATTTTCGCAAAGATATAAATTTATAGGGGAGCGGCCTTTTATGTTTTTAGTATTTCTTTGGCATGCGGCTTGCTTTCGTTTAAGCAAAAGCTTTTTATTATTTAGAAAATATGGATTCAGAAATACTGTATGATGAAAAAACAAACGGCGGCCTTCGAATAAATTACGACAGCCAAAATTATTTATACCAATCTGCCAAATGGTGTAAGCTGCTTGCAGTAATTGGGTTTATTTTTGCGGCGGTGCTGCTTTTTTTCGCGTTCTCATTAAGTAAGGCGTTAACCTTTCTGGAACCGGTTTTTCCATTATTTGAAAAAATTCCTAAAAAGGGAATAAGTACAGGATTTTTTGTACTGTCTTTGATTTACTTCTTTCCATCCTTGTTTCTTTTTCAATTTGCTGTTAATATAAAACACGGGCTTGCCAAAAATAATTCTGTTAAACTTACCAAGGCTTTCCTGAAGATGAAATCCTTTTTTATGTTCTGGGGGATTGTTGCACTCGTAATCCTGATATTTTATGTTTTGATGATAGCTTCGGTTATAGTAGGCGGATTAAATTTTATAGGGAGTTTGAAGTAGGAGATAAGGTTGTTCCAAACAAAAAAGCCCATCCTTAAGAAGGATGGGGCACAAATATCGTGGGTTAAATACAGTTAAATGTCGAAAGAAAAATCATCGTCTGCTTTTGCAGCTTCTGCATGATTTTCTGAAAATTCATAACGTTTTTCTACAACTTCCTGGTTGGCTTTAATATAGTCAACAGTTTCTTTCAAACCTTCAGCAAATTTTTCAAAATCTTCTTTGTATAAGAATATCTTATGTTTTACAAAAATTCCATCTTCAAGACGTTTTTTGCTTTCTGTAACCGTAATGTAATAGTCATTTGATCTTGTAGACTTTACATCAAAAAAATAGGTACGTTTTCCGGCTCTTACTTTTTTTGAAAAAACTTCTTCTCTCTCTTTGTTTTCAAAATCTCCCATTGTCAGTAAAGTTATGTTTGCTTTGCGGTAAATATAAAGGAATAATTTTTAAACTTCAAAATGCTTTTTTAAAGTAAAATTAATTTCATTTCTAATTTTCTTGTTCCTCAAGCAGTTGCCGTTCGTATAGTTCAAAATAATTGCCCTGGAGGTTTAATAATTCCTGGTGTGTTCCTTCTTCTATTATTTCTCCTTTATCCAGTACTATAATTTTATCTGCGTTTTTAATGGTCGAAACACGGTGAGCGATCAACAGGCTGGTTTTACCTTTCATATTTCTGCCCAGGTTGCTTAAAATTTCTTCTTCGGTTTTGGTGTCAACGGCAGAAAGGCAGTCGTCGAAAATAAGTATCTGCGGATTTTTGATAAGTGCCCGGGCAATAGCGGTACGTTGTTTTTGTCCGCCCGATAATGTAATTCCGCGTTCCCCGATAAGTGTCTGAAATCCATTTTCCAGTTCTGTGATATTCCCATAAACGGCAGCATCGCGGGCAGCCTGTTCTACTTTACCAAGGTCGGTATTTGTTTCACCAAAAGCGATGTTGTTGGCTATTGTATCAGAAAAAAGAAATACCTCCTGGGGCGCAATCCCAATCTGGCTTCTGTAATTAAAAAGATCCAGTTCTTTGATCGGCTTATCATCAATCAGAATTGTACCTCCGGTAACATCATACATTCGCATAATAAGATTTGCAATTGTAGATTTTCCCGATCCGGTACGTCCAATCAATGCTAAAAATTCGCCCGGCTCTACAACAAAAGAAACGTTATCAAGCGCCTTTATTCCGGTATCGGGATAAATAAAAGTGACATTTCTGAACTCTATTTTTCCGCTTATCCGGATCTTTTCATTTGAATAAGAAGTTATCTCAGGTTCTGTATGAAGAAATTCATTGACCCGTTTTTGCGATGCCGCGGCACGCTGAATGAGTGAGGTAACCCAACCTAAGGAAGTAACAGGAAAGGTAAGCTGGTTAACATAAACAATAAATTCAGCAATGTTACCTGAAGTAATACTTCCCTCCATTACTTTAATACCGCCTATGTATACAGTAATTATAGTGCTTAAGCCTACCAGCAGCAGCATGGTAGGGTAAAAAAGAGCCTGCACCCTTACCAGGCCCATCGCGTTGGTTTTGTATCGTTCGCTTTCTGTGGCAAATGTTTTTCTTGTGTCTTCTTCGCGGACATAGGCTTTTATAACCCGGATGCCCGAAAATGTTTCCTGTACAAAACCTGAAAGCCTTGACAACTGCTCCTGTATTTGCTCGCTCCGGTGATTGATGATCTGGTGAACGTAGTATATTGTAAATGCAAGAATCGGAAGAGGTAACAGGCAATATATAGCCAGTTCTGCATTCACATTTACCATAGCAATAATTATTAGGATAAAAAGTACAACGGTGTTTATGGTGTACATAATGGCCGGGCCCAGGTACATACGTACCCTGCTTACGTCTTCTGTAGCACGATTCATTAAATCCCCGGTATTATTTCTTCTGTAAAATGCTAAAGAGAGTTGCTGATAATGCTGGTAAATGCTGTTCTTGAGATCATATTCTATATGCCTCGACATCAAAATGATAGTTTGCCGCATGAAAAACAGGAACAATCCCCGCAGTAATGCCAGGACAAGTACGGTGATGCCAAAAAATATTAAGCTGGAACCAAATATCTGGTAAACAAGGCCCTGGTTGTCAAAACCATCAAATAAATGATAAATGCTTATATTCTCCGTAACCAGGTCAAAAGCAATGCGGATAACCTGGGCAGGGAGGACACCGAAAAAGTTTGAAATAATTACAAATAATATCCCCGGAATAAATCTCCAGCGGTATTTATAGAAGAATTTATTGAGATAGGCTAAATCTTTCATACCGGATGGAGCAAAAGTAAGGAAATTTACTCAACCGCTTTAGCAGGCTTAACGGAGAATGCTTAAAAATTACTACTTTTGTTACGGGCAAAAGGTAACAGGTATCTGCATGACTTTTAGTAAAGAAGAAAATTCGGTATTCGGACAATTAGATATTTTAAAGCATCAGAATGTTGTATTCTGTAGTGATGAGGATACCGGATTAAAAGCTATTATTGCTATTCATGACACTACCCTCGGCCCTGCACTTGGCGGAACAAGAATGTGGCCCTATCGTTCAGAGTCGGAAGCACTGAAAGATGTATTACGCCTTTCACGTACCATGACCTATAAAGCATCCATTACCGGACTAAATCTTGGAGGCGGAAAGGGAGTTATTATCGGCGATAGCCGGTTAGACAAAACAGAGGCCTTGATGAGAAGGTACGGACGTTTTATAAAAAACCTTAACGGCTCTTTTATCACTGCAGAAGAAGTAGGCACCAATCCTCGTGATATGGAATTTATCCGCATGGAAACGCAGCACGTTACCGGTTTCCCTGAGTCGATAGGAGGAAGCGGTGACCCTTCACCTATCACAGCTAAAGGAGTTTACATGGGCATCAAAGCCTGTGTGAAAGAATGTTTCGGGAACGATACCCTTGCCGGAAGAACGGTAGCCGTACAGGGAATAGGGCACGTTGGTGAAAGTTTAGTGCGTTTACTCCGTGAAGAAAACGCCAAAGTATATATCAATGATATCAACGAAGAACGGGTGCGTTCTGTAGCAAAAAAATACGGGGCAGAAGCTGTTTCTAATAACAGTATTTTTGATCTTGAATTTGATATTTATGCCCCCTGTGCCCTTGGTGGAACGGTAAATTCTGACACGATTCAAAAAATGAACTGCGCTATTATAGCAGGATCGGCAAACAACCAGCTTGCCGACGAAGAAGTTCACGGGCAGATGTTGCTCGAAAAAGGAATTTTATATGCTCCGGATTATCTTATTAATGCCGGGGGACTGATAAACTGCTATTCGGAACTTGCTGGCTACAGCAAAAAAAGAACCATGCAGCTTGCAGAAAATATTTATGAAGCAACCCGCGTTGTTTTAAGAAAATCGAAAAAAGAAAATATATCAACTATTAAGGCAGCCGATATAATTGCGGAAAAGCGGATAAATGATATTAAGAAAATAAAAGCGTCGTACTAATTTTTAAAGGTTTTATACCAATCGTTCTTATAACATGTTAAATAGAAGGCACCTCCGGGTAAAAGTGTTGCAGGTTTTATATGCTTACCATCTGTCGGAAAATAAAGCAATAAAAAGTTTTGAGAAAAGTTTACTGGAAAGCATAGACCAGGTGAATGAAATGTATATTTGGTTGCTTTCGTCTTTAATAGAAGTGGCAGACTATACCCTGATTGACGCTGAAGAACGTGCAAATAAATATCTTCCTACAGAAAGCGACCTCAATGCCAGTACTAAATTATACCATAATAAATTCATCGCTTCACTTCGTGAGAATACCGAGTACCTGGATGCGGTAAAAAAGTATAAAATATCCTGGAGTTTTGACCCTGAAATTATTCGCACAATTTTTAATGCCTTAAAAGGCAGCGCCGAATATGAAAGCTACCTCGTTCTGGAAGATCATAGCATAAGAGCAGAGAAGGATATCATCAAGCATATTTTTAAGAAAATTATTCTTAAATCACCCGGGATTGAGCAGGTTTTTGAAGAGAAATTTATTAACTGGCAGGTAGATAAGGAGGTTCTTCAGGCTTTGGTTTCTAAAACTTTTAAAAACTTTCAGAGTGAAATACCCGCAGAAAATAAACTTGCACAGATATCTCCCAATTGGATAGAAGACCGGCAATTTGTGATCGAGTTGCTAACAAAGACAGTTGCTTTTGATTCGGAATGGCAGGAGATGATTGCAGAAAAAACCAGGAACTGGGAAGCTGAAAGGATTGCGCTGATGGATACGTTGCTAATGAAAATGGCGATAACCGAACTGACGCAGTTTCCATCTATCCCTGTAAAGGTAACGATAAACGAATACATTGATATCTCCAAGGATTTCAGTACACCTAAAAGTAATTCGTTTATTAATGGTATTTTAGATAAAATTTCGTACGATTTGAAATCTACAGGCAGAATTCGTAAAATCGGCCGGGGTTTGGTAGAATAAATCTTTTAAAATTTTGATGAAAACACTAATAATTACAGCTTCCCTGCTGATTGCGTTAACAGCTTGCAATAATCAGCAAAAAACTTCGGCGGTTACTTCAGAAGTTTCAACCGAGAGCACTAATGCAGCAAATGCTCCTAAGATTGAATTTAAAGAGTCGAGCTATGATTTTGGAAAGATCAGCGAAGGGGATAAGGTTGCACATACTTTTAAGTTTGAAAATACCGGAAAAAGCCCTTTAATAATTTCGGGCGCAACCGCTACCTGCGGTTGTACACAACCTGAATATCCGAAAGAACCGATTAAACCTGGCGAAAGCGGAGAGATAAAGGTGGTATTTAACAGCGCAGGAAAATTTGGAACTCAAAATAAAATTATAACCATTACTTCAAATGCAGTTCCTCAAACCACCGAAGTGAATTTAGTGGGAGAGGTATTGGAGAAAAAATAAATAACAGAAAAATGATAACAAGTATTTTATTACAAACCAGTACATCAGGGATAATGAGTTTCCTTCCAATGATCCTGATCGTAGTTGTATTTTATTTCTTTATGATCCGTCCGCAAATGAAGAAGGCGAAAGATCATAAAAAATACATTGAAGAGCTGAAAAAAGGCGACCGTATTATTACTACAGCCGGAATTCACGGGAAAATTATTGACATCAACGAAACTACTTTTTTAATTGAGGTAGAAAGCGGTACCAAAATCAGGTTTGATAAATCAGCCATTTCTTTAGATGCTTCAAAAGCGTTAAATACAAAAGCTTAATTTACAATTTACGGTGTTCAAAACAGCTTTCCCCTCATAACGTTATGCTTTTTTGAACACCACTTTTTATATAGGTACAAGAGTAGAAGATTAAAACCTGTACCATGCCAATATTTAAACTAAGCAGAACGGAACATTACCGGCTTACTCTTTTTATTATCTGTTTACTTGTTGCTATTGCTGCTTGGTTGTTTTTTGCCCTATCTAACCGTTATACCTATACTATAACCGCTAATCTTCAGTACATAAACCCTCCTCAAAACAGGGCGTTTCATCAGTTACAGCCCGATACGGTTACCATGCAGGTTGAAGGTACGGGATGGCAAATGCTGTTTTCTAATATTCATCTACAGGAAAAAGCGCTGGAAGTGGATTTAAGAAATCTGAGTCGCAGAAATTATATCACCTTTACAGAGCAGATGCGAAAGATAAACCGGCAGTTTGAATTTAACCAGCATGTTATATCCGTTAGCCCTGATACACTTTATTTTGATTTTTCTTCACGTGCTGTAAAAAAAGTGCCTGTTAAGTTAGTTTATAGCCTGCTTTTTCAGAAACAATATGGAGTTTCGGGACCGATACATTTAAATCCGGCTTATGTGACAGTAACAGGACCCTCTGAAGAGCTAAAATCAATAGACAGCTGGAAAACAGACAGCCTTAAAGTAAAAAAGATAAACACAAGTATTAATACTTCGGTAGCGCTAATCCCGAGTGAAAAAGCCAACGTTAGTATTTATCCTCAAAAAGTATCTGTCCAGATACCGGTAGATGAATTGACCGAAGCAACTATGGAAATTCCTGTAAAAGTTCGCGGAAATCCGACAAGGGAAGTAAGGTTGCTGCCAGAGAAAGTGAAGCTTACCTATCTTGTATCCTTATCGGCGTTTAATAAATTAACCCCTGACGATTTTGAAGCGGTAGTGAATTTGCAAAAGTGGTCGGAGAAAAAATACAAACAGTTGCCGGTTAAATTGGTACAAACACCAAAGTATATAAAGGTCATCAGGATGGAACCCCAAATTGTTGATTTTATTATTAGCGAAGAATAATGCTGAAGATTGGTATTACAGGTGGAATAGGTAGCGGTAAAACCGTTGTTTGCAGGGTTTTTGAGCTTTTGGGTATCCCTGTATTTTATGCAGATACCGTAGCAAAAGAAGTGATGCAAACAGACAGCTTACTGATCAGGGAACTTATAGAAACATTCGGCCCTGAGACTTATTTTCCTGAAGGAGTTTTAAACCGGAAATATCTGGCAAACATTGTTTTCAGGGATGAAGCTGAATTGAAAAAATTAAATTCTTTAGTTCATCCTGCTGTTTTTCGTGCTTTTGACTATTGGACAGAGCAGCAAAAAAATGTCCCTTATGTGCTGAAAGAGGCTGCGTTGCTATTCGAAAGCGGGTCGTACAAAAAATGCGATTATACCATACTGGTTACTTCGCCCATACAGTTGAGAATAAAGCGTATTATAGACCGTGATTCGATTTCTATAGAACAAGTACAAGAACGAATAAATAAACAGATGAGTGATGATGAGAAGAAAAACAGGGCTGACTGTTTCATTAAAAATGACGAAGCCGAACTAATCATTCCGCAAGTTTTAGCGCTTCACGAAAAGTTTTCAGCAGCAAGCCGGCATTCTCAATGATAGATCCTGATTTTTTAGCTTTTGACAAAAATGGATTGTATTGCCGGGAGGGTGATTTTTACCTGGATCCGCAAGAACCTGTAAAAAACGCGGTAATATCTCATGCTCACGGCGACCATGCCCGTAGCGGAAATACACGGGTTTATTGTACCGCTCCAACCAGAGATATTATGCAGTTGCGGTTTAAAAAAAATGCGGCAATAAACTTTTATCCTTTTTCTTATCATCAGCAATTTAACATAAACGGAGTTGGTATAACTTTTTTTCCGGCTGGCCATATTTTAGGTTCTGCACAGGTTTTAATGGAATTTAAGGGTATGACTTACTTGTATACCGGCGATTTTAAATTACAGCCTGACGCTACATGTGAACCGCTGGAGTTTGTGAAAGCAGATGTTTTGATTACCGAAAGTACATTTGCCAATCCCCTTGTGCAGCATCCCGATCCTGTTTCTGAGATCCAAAAACTAAATGCTGTTCATCATAATATTTTATTAGGAGCTTATTCTTTAGGTAAGAGCCAGCGGATTATAAAACTGATTAACCAGTTTTGCCCGGAGCGAAGAATTCTCGTTCATCATACCATTTTACCAATTAATAAGGTCTATGAGAAATTTGCATTTAATTTAGGCAGTTACCAACCCTATAACCGGAAGCTTATGAAGCAGCCGGTTACAAATTATGTTTATATCGTTCCACCTCTCACGTTCGATAGTTATTTTCGTGCAAAGAATGTGTTGCGTGTTTTTGCCAGTGGCTGGAAGAATTTGATGGCACACAATGATTTGGAATTGCTGATTTCCGACCATGCAGACTGGAAGGATATTTTAAAAATGGTAACGGAAGTAAAACCAGCGGAGATATGGACTTTACACGGAGAAGGTAAATTTTTGAAAGAATATTTTTCTGAGTCAAAAAAAGTAAAAATATTGCAGCATGCTAACTGACAAAGATTACTACCTGGAGGATGGAAATATTGTCTTTACCGAGCAATATCATTTAAAACGCGGTTATTGCTGCAAAAATGGATGCAGGCACTGTCCCTGGAAGTCAGCAGAAAAGAAACAGAAAAGAGATAAAAAAATAACATAATAGATAAAACTTCTTATTTTGATACAAATTTACCTTTGATGGAACTCGAAAAAGAAATAACTACCACGTTTGAAAATGAATACCATAAAACCATTGTAAATGTTGTTTACACTTATGGCTGGCTTATTGATATATTAAAGAAACGGGCAAGTAAATTTCATATCACCACGCAGCAATACAATATTTTAAGGATACTGAGAGGACAATATCCCAAACCTGCAACTATCAATTTATTGAAAGAGCGTATGCTGGATAAGATGTCGGACGCATCACGGATAGTGGAAAGGCTTGTAAATAAAAATCTGGTTTGCCGTACCATTAATCAAAAAGACAGGAGAGCCGTTGATATCCTCATTACAGAAAAGGGACTGGAGCTTCTTAAGAAAATGGATAAGGAAATGTCTTCTATCGAGCTATTGGAGACAAATATTACTCCAGCTGAGGCTCAGCAACTTAACATCATTCTGGACAAGCTTCGCGGATAGCTTACTCTAAAAGAAAGCTGCCCAACGCTATTGCTATACCGCATAAAACAGCCAGTAATTTTCGCAGGTTAAAATGATGGTCTACACTTGATTCAAACAGGATGGTTGTAGATATATGCAGAAATATTCCGATAACTATTCCCATTATCCGGTCAAAATAACTGTTAATATCTCCGATAGACCCAGTACTAATTGCATCACTGAATAAATATCCCAATGGAGACATGGAGGCAAAAACAGCCAGCAGTACAATGGTTTTATTTCTTTCAACCCTTTTTTCGAGTAAAACGCTTCCCAAAGCGAACGCTGCAGGGATGTGGTGCAGGCCAATACCAAATAGTAATTGCTGCTGCGGCCCACGCGAAAGTGGCATTCCCTCAAGAAAAGCATGAAGGCATAAACTGATCATGATGCCGAAAGGAAAAGCATAGTGGTCGTGGCTGTGCTTATGAATATGGCCATGTTCTATTCCTTCCGAAAACTGTTCAAGTAAGATCTGGAAAAGAAAGCCTCCTAAAACAAAAATTCCTATTTGCGGATCGCCACCGCTGTATACTTCCGGAATAAGGTGAAGAACCGTAATGCCAAATAAATACGCACCACTAAAGGAAAGAATCAGCTTAAGGGTTTTCGTGTTATCTTTTTTAAAAAAAAAGACGGACAATCCGCCCATAAGGCAACTTATAAATAGTATTATCAGGATCCAGAAGGCCATGTTTTGTGTGAATAAAAGTTAAGGTAAATGGTTCCGGTAATATAGCCGATTATACTGCCGATAATTGCTCCGGTAGTAACATCTACCGGATAATGAACGCCCACATAAACCTGGGCGAAAGAGATACAAAAAGCCCATAGCAAAGCAAGAGGAAGGAGGGGTTTCCAACGGTTGCGGAAAACAACTATCAGGAATAATGCTATCCCGAAATGGTTTGCAGCATGTGATGAAGGAAAACTAAATCCGGTACCACATGCTATTAAAGAATTCATATATGCTTTTAAAGCCGGGTCGTTGCAGGGCCTCAATCTTTCAAATACAGGTTTCATTATACCCGAAGTTAAATAATCGGCCAGGCCAAAAGTTACCAGTAAAAACAAGATCAGTATCCATCCCTGCTTTTTATAATTGCGTACAAAGAACACGATTAGGAATACGTATAAAGGAGTCCAGAAAAACCGGTTGCGCAGCAGCGGCATTATGTAGTCAAACAAGGGATTGGATAATCCTTTGTTAATTGCTATAAATATTTGCTGGTCGTATTGTAGTAACTGGTTAAGCATTGGCTTTTTTACAAATGAATATTAAGCGGTCTGATTTATTTGCATCGTACTCATTTAAAGAGTAATCGCCAAAAAGATGCAGGATATTAAAATTACTTGCTTTGAAAATACGTTCAAAATCTTCTTTTCTTAAGGCTTTTACCTCTTCTGTAAAAAGAAAACTCTTGTGCTTATGATCAAAGGAAATAGTCTTTATGATCTTATCTTTAACCACTTTTTTATTTATATGAAATTCAATTCCATCAACTGTTTTTATTTCCTGTCCGGTTAAATGCTGTAGGATCTTTTCGGTGTTAAAAAAGTCAAGTACAAATAAACCATCCTTTTTTAAAGCTCTGCTAAAAGTTTTTAGCGCTTTTATATGTTCTTTCTCAGTTTCAAAATATCCAAAGCTGGTAAATAAGTTTAAAGCAATATCGAAATAATTTATGTAAAGGAGGTGTCGCATGTCGTGTACATAAAAATGCAGCTTTTCATTTTCAAACTGTTGGGCGAATTTTATGTTAGCATACGACAGGTCGATTCCGGTAACGTCATATCCTTTTTTATTAAAATAGATAGAGTGCCGGCCCCGGCCGCAGGCAATATCAAGCAGGCGGGCGTTAGAAGTCGGTTTTAAAAAAGAACAGAGATTATCAATAAAGTATTCAGCTTCTTCATCGTTTCGTTGGTGATATAATATGTGATAATAAGGAGAATTGAACCATTTTTGATACCATTTTCTTTGCATAAATCCAATAAGAGCTGGTGCAAATATAGCTAATTCCGCCTTGTGGATTTTTTCAAACTTGAAGGCTTGGCTTTTATTTTTATTTTTGGACACATTTAAAAATTAGTATTGTGACGTTAATTAAATCAATTTCGGGGATAAGGGGAACAATAGGTGGACTACCTGGAGATAGTTTAACACCTGTGGACATTATTAAATTTACAACTGCTTTCGGAAAGTGGATTGTAAATAAAACCGGTAAGAAAAAGATTGTAATAGGACGTGATGCCCGTTTATCCGGCGATATGGTGCGAAACCTGGTAGTGGGTACATTACAGAGCATCGGTATTGATGTGGTAGATCTAGGATTATCGACTACTCCTACAGTGGAAGTTGCTGTTCCGGATGAACACGCCGGCGGAGGGATAATTTTAACAGCCAGTCATAACCCCAAACAGTGGAATGCACTTAAATTATTAAACGCTCAGGGTGAATTTATAAGTGATACTGACGGGAAAGAAGTTTTAGAGCTTGCCGAACAAACTTCTATAGAATTTGCGGAGGTAAATCAACTAGGTAAGGTAAGTTTTAACGATACCTATCTGCAGAAACATATTGACAAAATTTTAGCGCTTCCTTTAGTAGATGTAGAGGCAATCAAAAACGCTAACTTTAAAATAGCCATTGATTGTGTTAATTCTACAGGTGGAATCTTTATTCCTGCTTTGTTAAAGGCATTGGGAGTAAATACTGTTTACGAATTATACTGTGAACCAAACGGTGAATTTCCTCATAATCCGGAGCCTTTGCCTGAAAATCTGGTAGCGCTTTCGCAGGAAGTTGTTTCTAAAAAGGCTCATCTGGGAATAGCAGTTGATCCGGATGTTGACCGCTTATGCTTTGTTTGTGAAGACGGAGCCATGTTTGGAGAAGAATATACCCTTGTTGCGGTAGCTGACTATGTTTTGAAGAACACACCGGGAAATACCGTTTCAAATCTTTCGTCTACAAAAGCATTGCGTGATGTGACCGAAGCTTCAGGCAACCAATACAATGCGGCGGCAGTGGGAGAGGTGAATGTGGTAAATAAGATGAAAGAAACCAATGCCATAATCGGCGGAGAAGGGAATGGAGGCGTTATATACCCTGAATCCCATTACGGCAGAGATGCGCTGGTTGGTATTGCGCTGTTCCTTACGCATCTGGCTAAAAGCGGTAAAACGGTATCTGCTTTAAGAAGCAGTTATCCCGGTTATTTCATATCTAAAAATAAAATCACGCTTACTCCTGAAATGGATATTGATGGTTTGCTGGAACAGGTGCGTCAAAAGTACCAGCACCAGCCACACAGCACAATTGACGGATTAAAGATTGAATTTGAAAATGAATGGGTGCACCTGCGTAAATCAAATACAGAACCTATTATACGTATCTACTCTGAAGGTGCTACCGAAACAATAGCGAATGATTTTGCCAATAGGATAATAACAGATATAAAAGAAATATTGCAATTAGTTTAAAGTAAAGGTTCAAAGCATAAAGTTTAAAGATTATAACTTTAAGCCTTAACTCAAAACCAGTAACTTACACCCTAAAACTTACAACCAACCGTGCGTGTTTATCTGGATAATGCGGCTACAACTCCTGTAGATAAAGAAGTACTGAAAGAGATGTACCAGGTGATGGAAAATCAGTTTGGTAATCCTTCTTCTATTCATGCTCATGGACGTGAAGCACGTACGCTTATTGAAAAAGCAAGGAAAAAAGTAGCATCATTAATAAATGCGTCTCCATCAGAAATATTTTTTACATCCGGAGGTACGGAAGCTGATAATACAGCTATCAAAGCAGGCATAATTGATCAGAAAATAACTCATGCAATTACATCACCTATAGAGCATCATGCTGTTCTGCATACGCTGGAAGCTCTCGAAAAAAGTGATGTTATAAAATTAAGCTTTGTAAAAGTTGATGAAAAAGGAAATATTGATCTGAATCATCTGGAAGAGCTTTTGAGCAAAAGTCCCCGTTCTTTTGTTTCTTTAATGCATGCTAATAACGAAATAGGCACTTTAACCGATATCAGGAAAGTTGGAGAGATCTGTCGGCAGTATAATGCGGTATTTCACTGTGATACGGTACAAACTATGGGACATTATAAACATGATGTACAGGAGCTGAACGTTGACTTTTTAGTTTGCGCAGCGCATAAGCTTCATGGCCCCAAAGGTGTTGGATTTTTGTACGTTAATCCCGAAATTAAAATTTTGCCGATGATTCACGGAGGTTCGCAGGAACGGAACCTTCGGGGAGGAACAGAAAATATTTACGGTATAGTTGGCCTGGCAAAGGCCTTGGAAATAGCCTATACCGAAATGGAGGGACACAGAAACTATATTCAGCAGTTAAAAAGTTATATGATAGCTGAGTTGAAAAAATACATTCCCCACGTTGAAATTAACGGAGAAGAAGAGCCGGAAAAAAGCCTCTATACAGTTCTTAATGTTTCTTTTTCAGCTCCCGAGATTGCTGATATGCTGCTCTTTAAACTGGATATAGCAGGAATCTCAGCTTCGGGAGGCAGTGCCTGCAGTTCGGGCACCAATATAGGCTCTCATGTTTTAATGGGAATTGCAGCACAGGCTGATAATCCTGCTATCAGATTTTCTTTCAGCAAATACAATACAAAGGAAGAGATCGATTATGTGGTACAAACGCTGGTGGAAGCGCTTTGAGTATTTTCGTCAAATCCTTAATGGATATTAGTGTAATTTACAATCATTTTTATTTTCTCATCCAGCTGTTTTACTGCTTGATTTAATATTAAGAGATAATCGCTGTTTAAATCAGCAGGCTCTTCATTAATAAGATGCATAACTCCAAGAATGGAAGATACAGGAAGTCTTAATTCATGGGATTGAACTCTGGCAATTTCTGCCAAGGCCAGGTTTTGTTTTTGCAATGTTTTTAATGCATAATCAAGTTCCATAATATGACTTACCTGATCCGCTAAGGCCGATAGGCAACTTTTCTGCTCAGCATTTAACGTTTTAGGTTGTACATCATACACACATAATGTTCCTACATTATATCCATCATGGGATTTTAAATTGGCACTTGCATAAAAGCGGATATGAGGATTGCCGGAAACAACAGGACTATTCGAAAAACGTTCATCCAAAGAGGCATCTTCAACAACCATAATGTTTTGATCTTCAATAGCATGTGTGCAAAAAGAAGTTTCCCTTGGCATTTCTTGTACATCTACACCTAATCTGGCCTTTATCCATTGAACATCTTTATCCATTAGTGTTATTTATGAAATCGGAGTTCCGCAAATCTGCGACGCTAACATCACAAGTTGATTCAGCTCTTTTTCTCTGTCAATATGAAAATTCAGATACCGATGGGTGGCATTAAGCCGGGAAATTTCTTTGGCAGTGTTAAGGGCCTCCATATTTATACTCAATGTTACTATTACGCAATTTATAGCGTTATAGATTCAACTATCTCATGGAGAAATTACATTTGACAGAAGCTCTATCTGGAGAGAGAAAAAAGATTTTCAAATGTTTCCGATTGTATATCTGACCTTTTTTAAAACAAACAGGGTAAGGATAGCTGTTTATCATATACATAAACAACCTTAAGCAAAAGAAACCTATGAAAAATTTCCAGGAAGAATTCTTAAATGATCAGGAAGACAATTTAGGAATAAATGATCCTCACAACTTCTCTTCTGGTCCCGGTCCTGATGATGACGATTGGTTGGACGACGATGACGACGATGATTTCGATATAGAAACCGGCGATGATATTGATGACGATGCGGATGAAGAATTGGTTAATCCTAACGTAATTCCGGAGGTGGCTGACGACGACGATGATGAAGAAGGAAGCTGGGCAGATGATGATGACGATTTACTTGCTGATGACGATGAAGACGAAGATGACGATTTGTTAGCGTCGGCAGATGATAATGATAGAAGTGTTACCCACGATACCGACTTTAATACAGATTTTGCTAATAAACCATACGGCCGTACTACCGGCCGTATGAAAGATCACGAACCAGGTACTCCGGGCCCTGATACAGGAATATAACAATGGTACCATGAATTTGCAGGAAAAAATAGAAAGGAAAAATCAGAACGGAGAAGAGCCTACTGATGAACCTTCAGAAAAACTAAAAAATCCACCTTCATCCAATCGCCCAAAGAAGCAAAATCGAAAAAGCGGATTCAATTCAACAGCGAAAGATCCTAATCTGGGTAAAAGAAATCCAATTGAAAGATAGAACAGCTGTCTCTGAGCTTATTTAATATAATGCAGGAGGCAGCCTTTCTTTTTAATGTGCCATCAGCGAAAGAAAAGTTGAAAGTTTTGATTTCATTACTCTTCTGTCTACTATAAAATCTAAAAACCCGTGTTCCAAAACAAATTCTGCGGTTTGAAACCCTTTGGGCAGATCCTTTTTAATAGTTTCTTTAATTACACGCGGTCCTGCAAAACCAATCAGGGCTCCGGGTTCTGCAATGTTAATATCACCAAGCATCGCGTATGAAGCAGTAACTCCTCCCGTAGTAGGGTCTGTTAACAAAGAAATATAGGGGATTTTAGCTTTGCTTAATAAAGAAAGTTTTGCCGATGTTTTTGCCATTTGCATCAGCGAGAAAGCAGCTTCCATCATCCTGGCACCGCCTGATTTTGAAATCATCAGGAACGGAATTTTATGTTCTATACAATGATCAATGGAACGGGCTATTTTCTCTCCAACAACAGAGCCCATCGAGCCACCAATAAAGTTAAAATCCATACAGGCTATTACCAGTTCCTGCCCTTCCAGCTTACCATGAGCAGCACGAATAGCATCTTTTAATCCTGTTTTCGCATAGCTTTCCTTCAATCTTTCAGGATATTTTTTGGTATCCTCGAAATGGAGAGGATCTCCCGACCGTAAGTTCTCGAAAAGCTCCGTAAATTCATTATTATCAAATAAAAACGAAAAATATTCTTTAGAACCTATTCTCAGGTGGTAGGAACAATAATGACATACGTAATTGTTTTCTACCTGCTCTGCGTAATGTAAAGGCTTTTTACAATTAGGGCATTTATTCCAGATGCCATCCGGTGCCTCTTTTTTTTCTTCTGTAGAAGTTATAATTCCTTTTTTCTCTCTTTTAAACCAAGCCATGTATAAATGGAATATAGCATGCAAATAAACAAAATTTTAACAAAAGCAGCCGGCTAAATCTTATTAAATCTACAAATTGAAAGGATTATAGGCGATAGTTTGCATAATTTTTTTATTTTCGTGTTCTTTTTTAACTCCTTAAAATATGAACTTAAAAGAATATAAGGGTGTTTTGTACGGAGATGCCGTTCAGGAATTGTATGAACAGGCAAAGAAACACCAGTTTGCCCTTCCAGCCGTAAATGTAATAGGCACAAACTCGATAAATGCCGTAATGGAAACAGCAAAGGCTGTTAACTCACCGGTTATTATACAGCTGTCAAATGGAGGCGCACAGTTTTATGCCGGTAAATCGTTGAATAATGATAAGCTTCAGGCTTGTGTTTTAGGTGCGGTATCAGCAGCACAGCACGTCCATTTGCTTGCCGAGCATTATGGTATAGCGGTTATTTTACATACGGACCATGCCGCTAAAAAATTGCTTCCCTGGATAGACGGCCTTTTGGACCACGGTGAGAAGTTTTACAAGCAAAACGGAAAACCTTTGTTTTCTTCTCATATGCTTGATCTTTCTGAAGAACCAATTGAAGAGAACATTGAAGTTTGCAAGAAATATCTTTCTCGTATGAAAGATCTTGAAATGGCCATTGAAATTGAACTTGGGGTTACTGGCGGTGAAGAAGACGGAGTTGATAACAGCGATGTGGACAGCGCCCGCTTGTATACTCAACCTGAAGAAGTGGGGTATGCCTACCGTGAATTAAGCAGCATAAGCAGCCGTTTTACAATCGCAGCAGCATTTGGAAATGTTCACGGTGTTTATAAACCGGGAAATGTAAAATTACAACCCATTATCTTAAAGAACTCTCAGGAATATGTGCGTAAAGAAAATAATTTAAGTGCAGAGAAGCCTGTCAATTTTGTTTTCCACGGCGGATCCGGTTCTTCCGAAGCTGAAATTCGGGAAGCTATCTCTTATGGTGCCATTAAAATGAATATTGATACTGATATGCAGTGGGCGTTTTGGGAAGGTATTCTTGAAAATTACAAAGCAAAAGAAGCATACCTGCAAGGACAGATCGGTAATCCGGAAGGAGAAGATTCTCCAAATAAAAAATATTACGATCCTCGTGTTTGGCTTCGTAAAGGTGAGGAAACTTTTGTTAAGCGTTTAACTCAGGCATTCCAAAATCTTAACTGTATCAATGTAAACGAGAAATTATAAAAAGTTTTTTAGATACTTAAAGGCCGTTCTGAACAGGAATGGCCTTTTTTATTTACATTAGAAATTAAAAACTCATGGCTAAGAGGAAAAATAAAAATTCACTTTTCGAACGTTTTGCAAACTGGGCAACTACGTTTACCGGAAGTTCTACAGCTTTTTTAGGAGCAAGCGCAATTGTAATATTATGGGCGGTAACAGGCCCTGTGTTTCAATATTCACAAACATGGCAGCTTGTCATTAATACCGGAACTACGATAATTACTTTCCTGATGGTTTTTTTAATTCAGAAATCTCAGAATAAAGATTCAAAGGCAATACAGTTGAAATTAAATGAGTTAATAGCTTCCAGCGAACGTGCCAGCAACAGGATGGTAGATATTGAAGATTTAACAGAAGAGGAATTAGATAAACTACATAAATTCTATTCACGTATTGCTCAATTAGCGAAGAAGGAGAATGATATTTCTACGTCACATTCTATAGGAGCCGCAGAGGAAGTTCATAACTCAAAAAGCAGGAAAAGAAAATCTTTAAAGGAGAATACCGATGGCAGATGAAATAATTGTTAGAAAAGTCAGCCTTCCCGCAGATCTTGAAAAAGTGTATGCAATTCGCACTGAAGTATTTGTAGAAGAACAAAGTTGTCCTCCGGAACTGGAGTGGGAATTTGAAGATGAATCAACCCATTTTCTTGCTACAATAAATGGCAGTGCCGCTGGTGCTGCAAGATGGCGAAAAACAGATAAAGGATACAAACTGGAGCGGTTTGCTGTACGAAAAGAATTCAGGGGAAAAGGGGTGGGGATAGCGCTTGTTAAAACAGTGCTTTCAGATCTGCCCGCTGATGCTTCATACGTTTATCTTCATGCTCAGGTACAAGCAATGAACTTATATGAAAAAGCTGGTTTTAAAGCAGAAGGTGAACTCTTTGAGGAAGCTGGAATTCTTCATTATAAGATGGTTAGGAAGAAGTAAAGGTTGTCAACCTATTCATTCTTTTACCGTGTTGTAACATGATTAACAATGTTCGGCTAAAAAGCTTTTTTATTTTTGTTTTTCACCACCGCGGTAAGTTATTTAGAAGAAGTGTCCTCCGTCATTGATTCACGGCTAAAACGCCTTATTATAAGCCGGGTACCTCGATCGTAGCTGAAATAACTCCATACCCAGTTTACAAATACAACCAGTTTATTTCTAAATCCAACCAAAGACATCAGGTGGACAAACATCCATACGAACCACGCAAAAATTCCTTGAAAGCGGATCTTTCCTAAATCAACAACTGCACGGTTTCGTCCTACAGTTGCCATCGAGCCTTGATCATTATATTCAAAAGGTTCTAAAGTTTCGTTATTAACTATCCGCAAAATGTTTTTTGCAAGAAGCTTTCCCTGTTGCATAGCTACAGGTGCTACTCCCGGCAGTCCGTTAGGGTATTTTTCCGTAATCATTCCCGATACATCGCCGATAGCAAATATATTGGTATATCCAACCACACGGTTGAATTCATCTACCTGAATGCGGTTCCCTCTTGCAATTTTTTCCTTGGGTATACCGGGGATAACTTCGCCCATAACTCCCGCCGACCATAGAACACTTTTACTTGCAATTTCCCGTTTATTAGACAATATAATCCTTTCTCCATCATAGCTTTCAACACGTACGTCCGTTATTACCTCTACACCCATTTCTTCTAAAAACTCCTTGGCACTTCTTTTCGCCTGTTCAGACATAGGCCCTAAAAGTTCATGTGAGCCTTCTATCAGATAAATATGTATCTGATTTATATCCAGCTCACGATAATCCTTTTTTAAAACATGCCGTTTTAATTCAGATAAGGCTCCTGATAGCTCTACACCGGTAGGCCCGCCGCCTACTACCACAAAGTTTAATAAGGCTGCTTTCTTATCAGGATCTTTTTCTACCAGGGCTTCTTCCAAATTCTGCAACAACATACTCCGCAGATTTAATGCTTCGGGTATGGTTTTCATAGGCATGGTATAATGTTCCAGTGTTTTTGAGCCAAAAAAGTTGGTGTCAGAGCCGGTTGCAATTACTAAGTAATCATAAGGAAATTCTCCGATGGTAGTTTCCACAACATTACGTTCGGGGATTATTTGAGTAACTTCTGTATTTCGAAACTTAAAGTTCTTTTGATTTTTAAATATCTTCCGTAATGGGAAAGCAATCGAATCTGCTTCAAGGCCCCCGGTTGCAACCTGGTAAAGCAAAGGTTGGAAAGTATGATAATTATGCCTGTCAAGCATTAATACTTCTACTTCTTTGTTCTTCAAATTTTTTGCTAATTGTATTCCACCAAAACCTCCTCCTATAATTATTACCCTTGGAAAATTTGTTGATCGATTTGCTAAATCCATGTGGTTTATGTTAAAGTAAAAGCTTAATTAAAATATAAAGAAGCAGTGTATTTATCGCTTGTTTAAATTATAACCCAATTGAGGGTGAAATGTTGGGATTACTGTTCATCCCCTAAAATTTTTATTAAAATCCCGTTTAAGTTATCGTTTACACGAATCTGGCAGGAAAGACGACTGTCAAAACCTGCGTCGGGCAGAGTATCCAGCATTTCAAGTTCAGCATCAGTAGGTGGAAGAAGTTTTTCTGCCCCTTCCTGCACTTGTATATGGCATGTTGCACACAAAGCCATTCCACCGCAGGTGGCAAGAATGTTATAATCAGAACCTTTTAATACTTCCATCAGACTCAGGTTTATTCCTTCCGGAATTTCTATGGTTTGTCTTTCGCCGTTTCGGTCTTCAACTGTAATAGCAATCATATTTTAAAATGCGTTCACGCCGTTTACTGTGGTATATTTAAAACTCAATTTTTGTTCAGGAAATACAAATTTAAAAGCGCTTTGTGCCATCAGGGCTGCTTCATGAAATCCGCAAAGGATCAGCTTTAACTTGCCGGGATATGTGTTAATATCTCCGATAGCAAATATCCCTTCGACATTCGTAGAGTAATCAGTGGTGTTTACGCTGATGGCAGATTTGTCAATATTCAGCCCCCATTCAGCTATCGGCCCTAACTTCGGACTCAACCCGAACAATGGAATCAGGAAATTTGCTTCGATAGTTTGTACGCTTTTATCCCGGCTTTCTATTGTAATGTGAGTAAGATGTCCCTTACCATCAACGCGTGTTATATTTGATTGCAGTATAAGGTCTATCCGTCCTTCTTTTGCTAATTCAAATATTTTTTCCGCCGAATCAGGTGCTCCTCTGAAAGTATCACCCCGGTGAACTAAAGTAACCCGTTGTGCGATATTTTCTAAAAAGATTGTCCAGTCAAGTGCAGAATCACCACCACCTGCCAAAACTACTTTCTCATTTCTGAACAGCTCCGGGTTTTTAACCATGTATGCTATTCCTTTTCCTTCATAAAGTGCAAGGTTATCAATTTCCGGTTTCCGGGGTTCAAACGACCCAAGCCCGCCGGCAATTACAATAACTTTAGAGTGTACCTGAGTTCCGTCATTGGTTTCAGTAATAAAAGATCCGTCCTCCTTGCGGGTCAGGGTTTGCACCCGTTCTCCCAAAGTAAAAGTTGGTTTAAATGTATCAATCTGCTCCATCAGGCGTTCTACCAGGTCCTGTGCTTTTATCTCAGGATAGCCAGGAATATCATAAATGGGTTTATGGGGATATATTTCGGAGAGCTGGCCACCAACCTGCGGCAGTGCATCAATAAGGTGACATCGCATTTTCAACAGTCCTGCTTCAAAAACTGCAAACAAACCGACCGGGCCGGCGCCTATGATGCAAATATCTGTGCTGATCATATTTTTATAAATTCAGATTTGTATAAATTGTGTTGAGAATTCGTTTAAGTGTTTCAAAATCATCTAACGACAAATTTTCCCATGCTTTCATCCTGATCGCTGATACTTTTGGGGAAAGTTCTGCTACCTTTTGAGAACCCTGCTCTGTTAAATGAACTGTGAAGCTCCGCCTGTCGGCCGGATGAACTCTTCTTTCTGTTAAGTTTTTCTTACACAGCAGGTCAATAATCCGGGTTAGGGTAGGATTATCTTTTCCGGTGAGTTCTGCTAATTGACTTTGATTCAGGTCATTTTCATCATTCAGGCTTTTTAAAACCAACCATTGATCAACCGTAATATCAAATGCCTGCTGGTTGAATTGTTGCTGTGCATACTGTTTTACCCTTCGGGCTGTGCGATCGAGCAGGAAAGAATAGGTACTAAACTTTTCTTTTGCCATACAAATAATTAGTACAACAAATATATAGATATTTTTACATAAAAAAAGCCCCGGAAGCATCCGGAGCTTTTGACATATTTTATTTTTTATTAAGCTTTATTCTCGTTCTCTTTTTGGAATTCTACTACTACCGGAGTAGCAACACAAATTGAAGAATAAGTTCCAAAAATTACACCGATAAGAAGAGCAAAAGAGAATCCACGAATTACTGGTCCACCGAAGATAAACAATACGGCGAGAACGAATACAACCGTTAAAGCAGTTATTACTGTTCTGCTTAATGTACTGTTTATAGCATCGTTAATTACCTCCTTCATGTTATCTTTCTTGGAGTGGTGAAGATTTAGGTACTCACGCACACGGTCAAATACAACCACCGTGTCATTTATTGAATATCCGATAACGGTTAAGATAGCCGCAATAAATGCCTGATCAATATCTAAAGAGAAAGGCAATATTCCGTTAAATAAGGAGAAGAAAGAAAGCACTAATAAAACGTCGTGTGTTAATGCAATCATCGCACCTATACTAAATGCTAATTTTCTGAAACGTACCAGGATATACAATGCAATAGCAATAATGGAGAAGATTACAGCATAGATAGCAGAAACCTTGATATCATTCGCTATAGTTGGCCCTACTTTTTGAGAGCTGATCACTTCAGCTTTGGGGTCGATTTTTGACAATCCTTCCTGCAGCTTATTTTGTACTTTTTTATCAGCTTCATCAGTCGTATTATCAATTTCGTATGAAGTTGTGATACGAAGTTTATTTTCTGAATTGAATGTTTTTACCTCAGTGGTGGTACCAAACGTCACATCAAGGGCTTGGCGTACACTTTCTGTTTCTACCGGCTTGTCAAATTGAACGATATACGTTCTTCCGCCTTTAAAATCTACTCCTAAACTGAATCCACGGGTGAACATGGAAACTAAGCCGGCTGCAATAAACAACCCTGAAATGATATAGAATTTAGAGCGATTTTTTACAAAAGCATAATTTGCATTCTTAAATGTATGAGAGCTCCATGGATGGGAGAATTTGATTGACATATTCTTATCAAGCATCCATTCGAATACCAGGCGTGAAATAAAGATAGCAGTAAACAGGGAGGTGATAATACCTACCATCAGCGTTGTAGCGAAGCCCAGAATTGGCCCTGTTCCGAAAACGTAAAGAATAATACCAGTTAAAAAGGTAGTGATCTGAGAATCGAGGATTGACGGCATGGCATGTTTAAAACCATCTGCAATTGCCAGCCGGATAGATTTACCATGATCCAGTTCTTCGCGAATCCGTTCATAAATAAGTACGTTCGCATCTACGGCCATACCCATTGTTAACACAATACCCGCGATACCTGGCAGTGTTAGTACGGCCCCTAAAGATGCTAATACACCCATCAGGAAGAATACGTTTACAAAAACCGCTACGTTGGCTACTGTTCCTGCACGGTTGTAATAGAACATCATGAAAACCAATACCACAACTAATCCTACTACCGATGAAATAAGACCGGCGTTGATGGCAGCCTCTCCCAATGACGGGCCTACAACAGCTTCTTCAACTATTACAGCCGGAGCGGGTAATCTCCCTGCCTTTAAAACGTTTGCTAAATCTTTGGTATCTTCAACAGTAAAGTTTCCGCTGATAGAAGAAATACCATTAGGAATTTCATTTTGAACTGTAGGTGCAGAGTAAACATAATTATCAAGTACAATTGCAATGCTTTTCTTATTGTTCGGATCGGCAGATGCAGCAGCTGTTAACGTTCGCCATGCTCGGGCCCCTTCTGTGTTCATTACCATTACAACTTCCGGATTATTCCGCTGATCATAATCGCTTCTTGCATCGGTAATTACATCGCCTTCCAATGCGGCAGAACCATCAAAACCAGAAGTTTTAAGTGCATAGAGTTCAAAAACTTTACTTTCCGGACTTACAGGTTTTACACCCCAGAACAAACGTACGTTTTGAGGAATAACTGCCTTTACTTCCGGCATTGTAAGGAAATGATTTACTTTAGAGGTGTCTTTTTGAGCAACATATCCTACCACAGGGCCCGGACGTAATGCCTGCTGGCCATTTTGTTCCTGGTAAGTTGCAGGAGCAAGCACAGAGAACAGCGGATTTTGTCTTGCCTGTTCTGCCTGGTTCTTAGCCAAGCCGGCACTATCTTTACCCGCTGAATCTCTTTTAACGCCAAGATTTGCTAATTTACTTCCGCTTGTATCCTGTTTAGCCTGTACAACAGGTTTTGTAGTATCGCCAACAGTTTTTTGGGTAGCAGCAAGAACTTTGTTAATATTTTCCAGTAACGGGAAAATTTCTGTGTTATCGTATGTTTCCCAGAATTGAAGTTTTGCAGAACCTTGCAGAAGTTTACGAACACGTTCAGGTTCAGTTACTCCAGGTAATTCGATTAATATTTTGTTTGTACCTGCCTGTTGCTGAATGTTAGGTGAAGTTACTCCGAATTTATCAATACGGGTACGAAGAATGTTGAAAGAACGATCAATCGCACTTTTGGCTTCGTCCCGAAGAAAGTTTAATACATCCGAATTACTTGCATCAATCTTAACACGAGAACCGTTTTCTTTAGTAGCAAAAATAGAAGCAAGGCGACCATTTGGTTTTAACTTTTCGTATTCTTCTCCAAACAGAGTTATAAAATCACTCTGGCTTGTTCTCTGCCGAATTTGTGCATTGTGTAATGCTGTATTGAATGCCTGCTCTGTATTGTTATTGGATAAATTCTTTATCAATTCAGTCAAAGAGATTTCCATGGTAACATTCATACCACCCTTTAAATCCAGCCCCAGAGGAATTTCCCTTTCTTTAGCGTATTGATAAGTTATATATTTTATGCCACTGAAAACGGGTTGATTTGATACGGAATCCAGATAAGCTCTTTCTTTTTCCGGATTGCCTTTTGCAAACTCCCTCGCATCTTTTTCAACTTTGTTAGCTATCCACGTGAAAGAAAGTGAATACAAACATGCAATAGCCAGCGCTATTGTGACAAATTTTATCAGTCCTTTACCTTGCATTTTAAATTAATTGTGTAATTCTTTTCTCTAAGCCTGTTTTGGTTAAGAGGGCAAATCTAACTAAATTTTTAATTTATGAAATTGTTAATTGAGAAAATATCAAACAGTTAGAATCGTTTTTTGTATGTGATGAACGTGTAAGCAAAAGGGTTCTTTTCGTCGGCCTCGTGATACTCTTTTTCTTTCTCCTCCCAATCGTCCGGATTAAGTTCAGGATAAAAGGTATCGGCTTCAAATGTGTGATGAATACGTGTTAAATAAATAGTGTTTATTACATCAAGCGATTGCCGGTAAATGGTGGCTCCGCCAACAATGGAAACTTTTTCTTCTGTTTCGCATTTTTGCAAAGCTTCTTCAATAGAATGAACAACTTCGCATCCAGGAATTTGCATTTCCTGCCTGCTTATTACAATATTCCGCCTTTTGATTAATGGCTTTTGAATAGAATCAAAGGTTTTACGCCCCATAACTACCGGAAAACCGATAGTAAGGTCTTTGAAGTGCTTCAAATCTGCAGGTAAATGGCATAGGAGTTGGTTGTCTTTGCCGATACCGTTGTTTTCATCAGCTATAACTACGTGAGATATTTCTTTAGTCATAGGGTTATCAGGTTCATGGGTCAATAGCTTATGCGGATAGATCATAGCTAAATGGCTTATGGCTCATTGCTAATACACTTTATCTTATATTTTTACTTTTTAAACCGCTACCGGAGCTTTAATATGTGGGTGGGGATCGTATCCTTCAAGTTTAAAGTCTTCAAATTTAAATTCAAAGATATCTTTTACATCCGGATTTAATTTTAGCTGTGGCAACGGCCGGGGTTCGCGGCTCAGTTGCAGATGTGCCTGTTCAATGTGATTGTTGTAAAGATGGGCATCTCCAAAGGTATGAACAAAGTCACCCAATCCTAAATTGCAGGTTTGTGCCATCATCATTGTCAGCAATGCATACGATGCGATATTAAAAGGAACGCCCAGAAAAATATCGGCACTGCGCTGGTACAGCTGGCAGCTTAATTTTCCTTCTGCTACATAAAACTGGAAGAAGCTATGGCAGGGTGGAAGAGCCATCTTTTCTATATCAGCAACATTCCAGGCAGAAACAATGATGCGCCGGGAATCCGGATTGTTCTTAAGCTGATTAATTACCTGACTGATTTGGTCGATATGCCTTCCATCCGGTGTGGGCCAAGAACGCCACTGATAACCATAAACGGGGCCTAATTCGCCATTTTCATCAGCCCATTCGTCCCAGATGCTTACACCATTATCTTTCAGGTATTTTATATTGGTTTCGCCTTTCAGAAACCAGATCAGTTCATGAATGATCGATCTGAGATGCAGCTTTTTTGTAGTTACAAGCGGGAAGCCTTCTTCTAAATTAAAACGCATCTGGTAACCGAAAACGCTGATGGTTCCGGTTCCGGTGCGGTCGTGTTTTTGTGTGCCGTTCTCAAGCACGTGCTTCATCAGATCAAGATATTGTTTCATGTAATGTTTGCCTGCTGCAAAGGAAATAAATGTAATTTTGTCTTCCTACGATTGTTTAAAAATCGTGGAATGTCTAAAAGTAATGATAAGCTTTCCAAATGCCAAGATCAATATCGGGTTAAATGTTATCAGCCGCCGTAATGATGGCTACCATGATTTAGAAACTGTTTTTTATCCAATACGGATTTACGATGGTTTAGAAATAGCAGAAGCACCTGAATTAAGTTTTGAAACTTCCGGAAACGAAATTCCAGGTTTTGCAAATGAAAACCTTTGTTTGAAAGCCTATCAGTTAATAAAAAAGGATTTTGACATTCCTTTTGTTAAGATTCATTTGCATAAAAAAATTCCTATAGGTGCGGGGTTAGGGGGAGGCTCTTCGGATGCCGCTTTCCTTATCCGACTTATTAATGAAAATTTTAATTTGAACCTCAACCGGGAGCAAATGGAAAATTATACCAGGCAATTGGGCGCAGACTGTACTTTTTTTCTCCATAATAAACCTGTATTTGCATATGGCAAAGGAGATAAGCTGGAATACTTAACCTTAGACCTCTCATCTTATTTTGTTGTTTTAGTAATGCCGGAAGTTCATGTTTCAACCGGAGAAGCTTACCGTGGAGTTAAACCACACCGGCCCGAACAATCATTAAAAGAGCTTATAACGCTGCCTGTTGAAGAATGGAAAACCTATGTTAAAAATGATTTTGAAGAATCTGTATTTAAAAATCATCCTGAAATAAGAGGGGTAAAGGCAGCTTTGTATGAATCAGGAGCCGTTTATGCCTCCATGAGCGGCAGCGGTTCATCTGTTTACGGAATTTTTAAAGAAAAGACAGATTTAGAAAATCTGCAAAAAGATTGTACGGTATTTTTTAATATTTAATTACCGGAATCAGTATGTGTTAGGCGAGGCTTTACCCAATCTTCCAGTTTTCCGCTTTTTTGTAAGCTTATCAGGGTTTCTATCTGCTCGTCTTTTTTAAAAACTTCTTTATTTCGGATATAATCATCAATTAGATGAGTTATCCCCGCAATATTTGCGTTCAAAAGATTCTTATCTTCAGCATGCTCCAACTGGTATAACGTATAGCCAAAAATAAAGCTAAGTAACAGATCGGGATTGGTTTTAGACAGCTTCATGGTATACGGTTCAATTATTACCTGAACGTCAGGCGTGCCCTTTACCCATAGTACCAGAAAGTCTTCTATCAGTCCGCGGGTTTCTTTTGATTCTGTCCGTGGGGTAGATGCCAGCCAGTTAATGCCGCGAATTACATTAGCTTCATATTGCTTGTAATCTTCAGCTTTATCAAAATGATACCTTGATGGAAGTATTTCCTGCGCCCTGGAAAACACGGCCAGTAAAAGAAGCAAAAAAAGGGTAGCTGTTTTTTTCATTACTTAGCTGATATAGTCACGATCCTCCTGGCTTAGTCCTGATTCTTTGTTGTTTTCATCTTCAGATACTGGCGAGGGAGTAAGCACTGTTTTTTTACGAGGACGGCCTGCAATTAATCCGAGCAGAAAGCCTGTTAAAAAGAATACAGCAAGTATGGCAAGCTTTGAAATCCGGATTTCACCAAACAGCCAGAAAGAAACTTCATCTGTGTTGTTCATTAAAACAACTGTAACAAGTACTGTTACCGCAATTATAAAAATTGTTTTTAAGCTCATTTTAAAAGCTATAAGAAATACTTGTTTCGAATATCGGGTTTTGTTGTGGTTTTTTATTTATAAATATGATTTTTCCTCCAATATCAAAGTTGGGCAGGTAGAAGCGCAGCAAATTCATGTCTGCACTTAATTCAGCTCCAAACGTTTGGGGGCTAAATGAATGATGAAAGCGAATGTTTTCAAAATCAGTAAAAAAACCGGCTTTAATCCTTTTTATGTATGCTATCGGCCCTAAGGTCCAATCGGGATAGAAGAGAGGAAATTTATAGTCAAGTAAAAGTGTGTTATTCAGTTTTTCCCGGTTTCTCAGATAATTGTATCCCCGAACTCTCGGAATATCAACGGTAGTGTTATAATACCTGCTTGCATTTTGATAATTAAAAGAGGCCTGAAACGAGTGGCTTGGTGCTATTCCGGGAAAATACAAAACGGTGCGTAATGTAAGCAGTTCTCCTTTCACATCTTCTTCAAATGGGAAATGGTGATAAGTTAGACGGACGTTTTGCCCCCACCTCGGAGCCAGGTCTTTTACACTTTGCCTTACATTGTGGTTAAAGTAAACTTCATAATGCAGGGGGAAGATCAGCGTTTCGTTAAAGTTTGCCGGGCGGTTTACAACATTATAACGTGCAGTATAACTTGTTCCGCTTGTAAATCCTGCCGCAAAATTATGATTAAGCTGATTGAAAATAACAGGAATAGTTATTTCGGCTTTAAATACATTTTCACGCCAGCTGTACGGTATAAACTTCGTTTCCTCCTCAGAGACTACTTTAAGAAAGTTTTGCTGAGCAAGATTTTTATAAGAAATATCGAATACAGGAAAATATCGCCGGTAAGTAAAACCTGTTAGATACTCGCTTTTTTTCAATGTATTGTTAAACTGGTATCCGGCATAAAAACTAAGCGTATTCAGTTTATTGTCCGACTGCAGTTTTAACCCGTAATTGTTATTTCCATACGTATTGCTTTCTGCAATCGGTATCAAGCTGTGAAAATAAAAGAGGTTGTAACGTTCAAGGTAAGGTTTGGAAGGATATTTCTTTTCAGCAATAGTGGAAAACACGTCCGCATGCCCTTCTTGTTTTGCTACAGGCCCGATGTAATTGATAGAGGTATTTTCCAGCGAATCTGTTAAAGTTCCAGCCTGTGCATTCCAGGGGATAGAAGAAATATCGTATCCGTTAACATGGTAATTATTGAAATATATTTTTTGAGTTTTACTGTCATACGTCGGGTTATAAGCACCGAAGCGTGCTGAAATTATCTGGTAAATCTTTCCATCCGTACTTAAGCGGTAAATATTATCAATCCCATTGTAATGAGCTTTAAAAATCAGCTGACCTTCAGCATAAGCAGGTTTTGATATTAATTGCTTCTGGAACGGAATGAGCTGGTGGAAAGCTTTTTGTTCACGATCAAATTCGAGTAAGGTTTTCCCTTGTTGATTTACACCTACCAAAACTATTTTATTCCCTTCAGGATTAAAAGCGGGTGTTTGAAGCATCGTATTTGCTGGAGATGGGTAACGACGGAGTTCGCTGCCGTTTTCGGCGTCAAGCTCTACCAGGAAAACCTGGTTTGAGTAATTGACGTCAATTGCTGCAATTGTTTTTCCATCCGGGGAAAGGGCCGGAGCAAACAGCCGTGTTTTATGAGTTAGCTGATGGTATGAATGCGTACTGATATCGTACACGTTTATTACGTTAAAAGAGCGTTTGTGGAACCGGGCGTCATACCTGAATTCATCCCAAACAATTTTATTGTTAGCATAGCTGAAATTTGGAATTTCCTGAATTCCGATCCTGACTAATGTTCGTTCATTTCCGTTCGAATCAATAACAGAAATAGCCGACGTTTTTAACCGGTTTTGTTTTAAAAAAATTAGTTCGCCTTGTTTCGAAGAAGGAGTAGGAAGAAGATAAAATTCCGGTTGGGATTTTCGCTTTACATTTAAAATCGGATAGTCTTTTGCATTAACTTTTTTCAGTTGTTCGGCCCATAAATTTTTTAGTTCAGCAACTGTACTGTCATGAAGATTTCGGGTGCTCAAACCGGTAAATTTTTTTATCGAATTACTGAGATTGTAAGGTCTTAACGGAGCCCTTTTCATCCTCCTGTAGATACTGTCTAATATTCCATTTCCATAATCTCTTCTAAGCTTGGTTGTGAGGAAATATCCAAGCTGATAATAACCCGGTGTTAAATCGCGGACAGAACCAAGGTAATTTTTTGAATAACTATATTCTTTCTTACTTAGTGTATTTGTTCTGAATGTTAGCTCCCATTCCGGCAGCCGCCCCCGGCCGGCAGAAGTAAGAGCCGTTTCAATGCCGACAGCATCCCCCTCATAGAACCAGGGAGGGAGGGTAATTCCAAAAATGGCGAAGGCCAGTTCTTCAAATAAAGGCGCATTCAAATTTCCTGTCAATTTGTCAAATTGAACTACGTGTCGTAGCTCATGAACAGCTAAACTGTTAAGCCAATCCTGGTAGTCAAACTCCTGCGAGGGCGTAGTGAAAAATTCAGAACGACGGGGAGCAAGTTGTACAAATCCGTTGGATGTAGTACCCTGGTTTTGCAGAATAACAGAGATTTTTTTCGGACGAATATTTAAAGAGAAGCTAACTCTTTGGATCAGGATTTCTAAAGTATTAGCCATTCGCTGAGCTTCATCTCTTAATGCAGAAGGATAAATTATTTGAAAGGAGGGAATAGTTATTTGTTCCCATTCAATACCTGGAGGGTTTTGTTCAGCATCAAAAACCTGGGCCGAAGTAGAATGTATATTAAAAATTAATGTAATTAATATAAATAAACTGATTATTAGTTTTTTAAATGTAAAATTTTTACTCGGAAAAGTCACTTGCTAAATATTTTAGTATATTTTTAAATTTTGTGCTACTCGTATATTAATTATTTATTT
>NZ_JBKOPS010000014.1:0-93089 GCF_047272945.1 Rubrilithobacter danxiaensis | reverse complement strand
TGCCTTTACACAGTGCAGCTTAAATTCAAAACTGTGCTTCTTTTTCTTTATCATAAAAATGCCCCCAGAAAGTGTCTAACTTTTTGGGGGCACTGTAATCTGCTTCGCCTTTTCTTATATTATTTTTCCTCGTTTTTCGCTTTCTTTTTAAAATATCCCCTGAAAAGGAAGTTGTGCTGCAAGGCTTCCATATTCTCATCCAGCTTTTGAGTGCTGGTTTCCAAATTCTTTATAATTGTTTTTAAATCAGATGCTACTTCCTGATCATTTAATAATACCCCTGCAGGCGTATTTGTATTGTTAAGATTTGAGCTAACTGTTTTTAAGTTATCCGCCATTTCGGATGCAGTTGCAGTTGCACGCTGCAGCTGACTCACAGAACTTTTTATGCTTTTAAACACAGAGGTATCGGTCACTAATTCGTGCGCTAAAGTACCTTTTCTGTTGAGGTTTCCGGTAAAACTGGTCAGCGAACCTGTCATGTGAGCGGCATTAGCTGATGCTGTTTGCAGGTTAGAAACAATATTTCTGAAGTTTTTTGCTAAAGTGGAGTCGGTAAGTACTGCACCTATTGTTCCTTCGCCTGCTTTGATTTTTTCGGCTAACTGTTTAAAATCCTCTGTTATAACGAGGAGGTTTTTATTGTTCTCCTGCAGGGTTTCCATCACTTGATCGGTTGAAAGCGCAGTTTCCGAATGAATGATATCACCATCTTCAACCTGTGGAGACTTCGGATTTCCTCCATATAAAACAATAATCTTATTCCCGATAAATCCTTCCGAACTGATTTTTGCTTTTGCATCTTTATGGATGTAGCGTTGAACTTCCTCTTCAATGTTCATTGTGATTTCAACCTGCGAGTTTCCGTAGAATTCAATATTCTTAACTGTACCCACTTTTACCCCCGAGAACCAAATATTATTTCCCTTCTGAAGGCCGGAAACATCGTCAAAAACTGTTTTAAGTGTAATACTTTTAACAAAGCGTTTCTGTTTTCCTGCCAGGGTGAATACGCCCATAACAAAAATTATCAGGCCCAGGAATATGAATATTCCAACAATCACCGATCGTTTATTATCTGCAGTGCTCATTTAATCTTTATTCTATAAAATTATAATCGTAAAAGGTTTTTACCCTTTCATCATTCGTGTTGAAAACTTCCTGAAAACTGCCTTGTCTTTGAAACTGTCCTTCCAGTAACATCACTATTCTATCTCCGGTAGCTTTTGCACACGTTAAGTCATGGGTAATGATGATAGAGGATGTATTGTACCTGGTTTGAACCTCGTTTATAAGATTGTTTATATCAATACTGGTAATGGGGTCCAAACCGGCAGTTGGTTCGTCATACAGCATAATTTCGGGCCGCAATATCAGGGTTCTCGCAATTCCTATTCGTTTCCTTTGTCCGCCCGAAAGTTCTGAAGGCATTTGGTTAATGGTTTGGGCAAGGCCTACGGCATCCAGCACTTCCTCTATATCCTTGTTAATTTCCTTTCTTGACAAGTTCCTCGAATTTCTGACCAAAGGAAATTCCAGGTTGCCCTTTACCGTCATGCTATCGTATAAAGCACTGTTTTGAAAAGAAAATCCAATTTTAAGGCGTAGCTCCTGTAATTCTTTAGGAGTTATCTTACTCATATCACATCCTAAAATATTTACATAACCCGAATCCGCTTTCAGGAGTCCGGATATTATTTTTATCAATACAGATTTTCCCGTTCCGGAGCGGCCCAGCACTACCAGGTTTTCTCCCTGGTACAGGTCAAGATCAACACCGCGTAATACATGCAGGTCGCCAAAAGATTTAACCAATTGCCTGATGGTAATTACGGTGTTATTCTTATCGATCTTTGGATGAAACTTTTCCATTATCTTAATGCCGCAACTATTTGAACAACAAGGGTTTCTTCAATGAATATCAGGAACATGGCTACTACAACGGCTGAGTTTGCGGCCTTTCCAACACCTTCTGTGCCTTTTGAAGAGTTATAGCCTTTATAACATCCTACTATCCCGATAGTAAAGCCAAAAAGTATAGCTTTAATGAGGGATGAAAAGATATCAAGGAATGTGATGCTTTCAAATGCTCCCTGGAAAAAAGTCGTATAGCTTGTCAGTTCTTCCTGATTTACATTTATAAACGAGCCCATTAAACCTACAAAACCGGTGTACATGGCCAGCACCGGTATCATAAAAGTTGTTGCAAGTACTCTTGATACTACCAAAAACTTAAACGGATTGGTGGCAGATACTTCCATTGCATCAATCTGTTCGGTTACCCGCATGGAACCTAATTCAGCTCCTATGTTTGATCCCACCTTTCCTGCTGCGATCAATGCAGTTACTAATGGTGCAAGGGCACGTACAATTGCAATTGAAATCAGGTTGGGGAGCCAGGAAGCAGCACCAAACTCTTCGAGCGAAGGTCTGGATTGTTTAGTGAAAACCAAACCTGTAATAAAGCCTGTTAATGTTATTAAGGGAAGTGATTTTACACCTACTTCGTAACACTGCCTGATTATTTCTTTAAACTCGTACGGAGGAAGAAAAACCTCTTTGAAGAACCTAATTACAAATTGATAGACATTGTATAAATCAAGAAACATACTGTCAAGCCTGGGAGAAAGCACATTTCTTTTACCACCTGCAGTAGTGTTTTCTTTTTTGTAATCCATTATTTTCTGACGTCAATCTTTAGCCTATACCTACATGTAAACTCAAATAAATACATGCTTTGTTTTAAAAAGATTAATTATTTTGAAAGTCACAAATGTAAGAATGTATTGATTTATGAAAAGAATAATCTGTATTAGAATTTCAACAGTTAAAAATACCACGGGTATTTTTAATTATTTGTTAGTATTGCCGTATTGAAGTTATGAGTGAAGATCCCTACGAAAGAAGGCTTTTTGAGATGAGACTCTCTGAAATTTACAGTAAACACTCCTGGTTAAGTTATGAATTAACCTTAGAACAATTTATCAGGTTATTTCCGATAAGTTATAAAAACAACAAGCCGGTACCTATAGATAAGCCGGCTAATTTTGATCTGGATAAAAATGTTTTCCTGGAAGTTCTGGTTGCTTTTAAGCAGTCTTTTAAATAAAGATTTTATTAAAAAGCAACATATTTTAATGCTTCAATCTCTTTACTGTTAATATCTTCCGGATTGATTGCTAGTGGCAACTTGTTCCCGATAGTTTTTAATTTTTCTATTTCATCGAGGTCGAGGTCTTCTGCATTAAGAGAAGGCAGAGTAGGAGCAGTTGCCGGTAAATTCTTTAGAGATTCAATATCTCTGTTGTTAATATCTTCCGGATTTACTGTTATGTTTTTTTGCAATCTACCTGTTTTTGGCAATTCGTCTGCTTTTACTGTTTTGAAAGCACCTGTAGAAATGGTAAGTAATAAAATGGCTGTTATAGTTTTTATAGTTTTCATAACCTTTGTTTTTAATGTCTTGATTTTTAATTCTTAACCAAAGGTATAATGGCCGGCAGAGATGTAAATAACTATTAGGCAGATGACGGAAAGAACCCGGCGAACGCGGGGAAATAAGCGGTGATTTTTTCGAAGGCAAAAGTAAATGAGAATTAATACTAGCCTGTTTTTGAGAGTACAAATGCCGCAAGGAATCCAAGAACAGTAATTATCCCTGTTAGATTGTGTCCTTTTTCAAAAGCTTCGGGAATCATGGTGTCTGCCAGCATCGTTAATATCGCTCCCGCTGCTATTGCCATGGTTGCAGACATTACTGCAGCAGAGAGATGACTGAAAATAGTATAACCGGCAATTGAACCCAGACTGGTTAGAATTGCAATAATACTCCATAAACCAAAAACAAAAGTTTTTGACCTTTTTGCTTTTTTCATTCCGGATGAACTGGATAATCCTTCAGGGACATTTGAAATGAAAATTGCTATCACCGTAGCTACGCTTACTGCTCCTCCTTCAATCATGCTTATTCCTATGGCAATGGCTTCGGGTATCCCATCTAATAAAGCTCCCATAGCTATTGCCAAACCACTACCCGGATTTTCTTTTTCTGTTGGTTGCTGTTCTTCAGAACGTTTCCGGTGTTTAGCTCCTTTATGAGCAAGGAAGTAATTAGCTATTGAATATATTACCCCGCCGCTTATAAATCCAATTGCCGTAGCCACAAATCCACCGCGATGATATGCTTCATCCATTAATTCAAAAGATAAAGCCGATATCAGCACTCCGGCTCCAAAACCCATTATCATTGCTACCACTTTTTGAGATACTCTTAAAAAGTAGCCCCCTAAAGCACCTATTAATAAGGCTGATCCCGAAAAAAGCCCCCATAAGCCGGCAACTAACCAGTTTGGCATGTCAAAAAAACACCGCCAGGCTGAATTGGTTTCAGAAAAGTAAAAGGCAAAAGAAAGAATAGCTTTACGGATGGCAGGTGCTTTGGATTACGAAGCTTTTGGGTCAAAGAAGAAATTCATGAAGGACTTAAGTTGGCAGGATGTATTAAACTTGAATAATTATTCCCTTATCATGCTGATATTTTAATACGAACATGTTCTGCCAGTTCGTCAATATCGAAAGGTTTTGCAAGAAAGTCATCCGCACCAACCTCTTTTACAATATTTGCTACGGCCGGGTGTGCAGAAATTATAATAACCGGGATATGCAAAGTCCGTTTATTGGATTTAAGTGCCTTGCAGATTTCCCTGCCGTCTCCATCAGGAAGAGCAATATCAAGAATTATCAGGTCGGGGCAAAAAGTGTCTATTTGAAGAAAGAAATCTTTAGCCAGAGCAGAAGAGCTTACCAGGTATCCTGCATCTTTAAGTATGAGTCCAATAATTTCGCGAATGTCTTTTTCATCTTCTAAAACCAAAACTTTTTTAATCATACTTGCCTGTTATTTACTATTATTCTGCCATGAAATGAAGATTTAAGTTACAAATATTAATTGTAAAAAATAAAAAAACATACAATTGCGATGAAAGATTGTTTTTGGGTTTTTATTATTCGGTACGGAGAACTTAAAAATTCTGTTATATTAAAACGATTGCCTGTTTTGCTTGTCTATAGCTAAAAATATTTATTTTATTATGAATGGTTCATTGATTGGGAAAGAAGAAATACCCGCTCTCAAAATCATACCGGCATCTGAAGATCACACAAAAGAATTGAATAACAAACTACGCGGGGCCATGCGCCTGGGAAATGAGTTTAAATCAAAAGCAAACATTATCTTTCAAACAGACCAGGGAGTTAAAAGGGTAGAAACCACCGTTTGGGCAGTAACAGAACACTATATTCAACTTAAAAATGGCGTTGTTATTCCTGTTAAGAGTTTAATCGATATAGAATATTAACAATTAAGCTACCTCCCGCATATCAACTGCTACCACTCGTGAAACGCCTTGCTCTACCATTGTTACGCCGTAAATTATATCGGTACTGGCAATAGTACGTTTATTGTGCGAAACAATAATGAACTGCGATTCGGAGGAAAACTTGCGGATGATATTGTTGAACTTATCAATGTTTGTATCATCTAAAGGAGCATCTACTTCATCAAAAATACAAAAGGGTGCAGGTTTCAGGAGATAGAGGGAAAACAGCAGAGTTGTAGCTGTAAGTGTTTTTTCTCCACCGGATAACTGATTGATCGACAAGGGGCGTTTTCCTTTTGGGCGGGCAATAATATCAATATCAGATTCGAGAGGATTTTCCGGGTCGGATAATATCAGGTCGCAGTTGTCTTCTTCATTAAAGAGTGACCGGAAAACCCGGATAAAATTTTCACGCACTTTAATAAAGGCCTCCATAAACTTATCTTTCGCTGTATCGTCAATTTCCTTTATCGTTTGCAGCAGGGAGTCTTTTGCTTCCAAAAGATCTTTTTTCTGGTTTTGAATAAAACTGAATCGTTCATTCATTTCTCTGAAAGCTTCCATTGCCATGGAATTAATAGCACCGAATTCATCCAGCTGACGCTTTAGCCGCTCAGTCTTTTCTTTCAGCTCTGTTTCGTTTTCACTTTCCGGTATTTCCGAATCAAGCAGATCGTTGATATCAATCGAAAATTCAATAGATAAGCGTTCTTTCAATCCATTTAACTCGAGTCGGAGAGCCGTTTTTTTATCTTTCAATTCATTAGATATCAGGTCTGAAAGCTCTTTTTTCTTTCTTAGTGCACCTAATGAATTTTCAATTTCGGTAATCAAACCACGGCTGGAATAATATTCACGTTCTGCTTCCTGCACGCCTTTTTCAAATTCTTCTTTTTGTGCATACATGGAAATCAGGTCTTCGTCAGAAAGGTCAACGTGTTGCAGCGTATCAGCAATACTAACTTTTGTTTTTTCGAGCTCAATAGTATTTAATTCTATTCTTGCGGCAAGGCTTCTTTCCTGGCTATCCCGGTATTCGAGATCCTTGTCAATACCCGAAACCTTATTTTGCTGCTGATGAAAGCGTATGTTTTCCTGGTTATAAGCTGTTGATTTTTCTGTTACCAGTTCAGCCAGTTCGTTATAAGCCAGTTGTTTTTCTAACAGTTCTTCAGAAATTTTTTGTTTCTGAGATTTTAATGTTTCCAGGTTAGGAACAGATATGTTTAATTCTTCATTGATCCCTTCAATTTTTTTCTCAATATCCTGTTTCCGGTTCTGGCTGTTTTCGATAAAAGTAAGATATTGTTCCTGCCTGGTTTTCAGCGATATGAAGTCATTGTTGGAACGATTAATTTCCTGTTCTAACTGCTGAATAGCGTGTTTACGGGTAGAATCCTTTAGTGAAATCAGTTTTTGCCCTTTCTGTTCAATAGCTGTTTTTAACTTGCTGATCTGATTTTCAAGCGAACGGATTTCCTTAGCCAGATTTTCCAGGTTTTTTGCCCGCCCGATCCTTTTTCCTTCAAATAAACCAACGGAACCACCCGACATTCCAATTCTGGATTTACTGAATTTACCGGTTTTACTTAGAATTACCACGTTTTCTTCTGGTAATATAGCCCCTAATTCTTCCTCTTCCTTTTCTGTAAGCAGGAACACATTATATAACAAATGCTCGCACAGCGATTTGTATTTAGCTTCCACATCAATTATATCAAGGGCCGAAATAAGATTTCCGGTCGTGGTAATGAGTGGCTTTTTCCCGGTGTTTTTAAACGAATTGAGTATGAAAAAATTAGCCCGTCCTTTTGATGAATCGCTTAACAGCCGAATAGCTTGCACCGCTTCTGCCTGCGTTTCAACTACATAATGATTCATTACAGGTTCGAGGTAGTTTTCAATTGCAATTCTGAACTCTTCTTTACAAAACAGTACATCCGAAAGGAGAGGAGCCTGCTTCGCCCATCCTGTATTCTTTTTTAAGAAGCGAATAGACTCCGGAAAACCTTCTAAATTATCAACCAGCGATTTTGTTAAATTGTATTCGTTTTGCTTTGCATCCAGCTTGCGGCTGTCGGCAGAAATCAATTCTTTATGAGATGTAATAAAGGCTTCACTCGTTGCTATTTGCTGGGAAAGTTCTTCTTCAAATTTTTGTAACTCTTCTAATTCTGCCCGTTGCTTTTGCAGTTTCTCTTCAATTTCCGCAATAGCTTTATTAAACTCATTTAATTCTGTTTCTTTCGAGGCAGTATCTGCTACGTTTCTCCGGCTTTCCTGCAAAAGAGCTTCCTTTTGAATGTTCAAAATATCTATTTCTTTTTCAGATTTGTAAACCTGGTTTTGCAGCTCGTTATTGTTCCGGCTAAACTGGTCCAGTTCTGTTTTAGATGATTGCTGCTTAATACGTATTTCATCTAACTCTTCCTTTAAACTTTCAAGCTTTTGTTTAACTGTTTGCAGATTTTCAGATTCAAGGAGGTGCTCTTCGTTTAACCGTTTTATGTTGTAGAGAACATGATTAAGCTGGCCTTTATCCTTGTCAAGCTCTTCACTTAGCCGTTTTTCCTTGTCCTGCAGATGTCGAAGCTGTTCGTTTTTTATTTTCTTCTCGCTTTCGTAAGCCCTGATTTTTGAGATGAACTCGTTGCTGGCTTTCTGCTGCGTGGATAGATTTTTTTCTTTAGTTATAAGTTCTACCTTTTGCTGTTGAAGTGCCGATTCCTGTTTATCTGTTTCGGCAGATATCGAAGATTTCTCTACAGCCTGTTTTGATTCCTCTTCATCCAGCTTTTCCAGTGCATCCCTGAATCCGGTAATACGAAAAGAAGCAAGATTAATGCTTGATGCTTTGTACTGATCTTTAAGGCGATAGTATCTTTCGGCCTTTTTAGCCTGGTTTTCTAAGGTTTTTAAATTTTTTTCTATTTCAAATAACAAATCTTCTACCCGGCTTAAGTCGGCTTCTGTGTCTTTTAACTTATTGAAGGTTTGTTTTTTTCGCAGCTTGTATTTAGAAATTCCCGAAGCTTCTTCAAATAAGTTTCTTCTGGACCCCTCTTTATTGGTGATAATTTCATCTATCATCTTAAGTTCAATGATAGAATAAGTATCTGCACCGATTCCCGTATCTAAGAAAAGATCTGTAATGTCCTTAAGACGACATTGTACATCGTTCAAACGGTATTCACTTTCACCCGACCGATATAGCTTACGTGTTATAGTAACTTGGGAAAAATCGGTAGGGAGAATGTTTTTGGTATTGTCGAAGCTTAACGATACTTCCGCCAACTGAGAAGGTTTGCGGGTCTTTGTGCCATTAAAGATGATATTTTCCATCTTCTCTGATCTTAGCATCCGCGTGCTTTGTTCACCTAAAACCCAGCGGATGGCATCCACCACGTTCGATTTTCCGCAACCGTTTGGCCCTACAATTGCCGTTACGCCTTCATTAAAATTAATTGTGATTTTATCGCCAAAACTTTTAAAGCCTTTAATTTCTAATCGGGTGAGCTGCATCTATCTCGACTTCTTGCGGTATTTCAACTAAAACGGCAACTAATTTAAAGATTTCCTGCGTAAGATTTTTTTTATTTTGCTAACATCCTTTAAGTTAAAAAAGAAAGAGGATATCATTTTACAGATACCCTCTTTCTTGTGACGTTTGATTAAAATTGATTAACGGCTTTTTGAACTTCCTGTCTTTCCTGATTTAACGTTTGCGTCGGTAGGGGATTTATCAAACTTTATCCAGTCGAGCGAGCACAAATGCTTGTTTGGAGCTTCTTCTTTTACAAAAACGAAATACAAATCGTGTATTCCTCCCGGATCTTTAACAGGCGTGCTAAGTTCTTTAAACGATTCCCAAGATCCTGTGGATTGATAGTTTAATGTACTTAATAAGGGTCCTTTAGGAGAATCAGCATGTACTTCTATAGCTGCATCTTTATTTTGTGATGAATAGCGGTAGGTTAATCCGCTGATCCCTTTCAGATCGATATTTTTCAATACAAAATACGAACGATTGTGGATGCTTCCTAAAAGCTTTTCATTCTTATTTATATTATGTAAAACATCTGCATCTGTTGCCTGCACTTTTGAAGGGCGCAGTACCAGTACATCCGAATTTGTCAACGGCGTAATAGCTCCTCCATTGTCAGTATAAGAAGCGCTCAGCACATACCTGCCTATATTTCCCTGGTTCAGGTGCTCATTCAGCATTACAGTTCCCTGCTGTGGAAGCGCTGTTTGCTGTTTTTTTGCAGTCAGCGACAAAATATATTTTACCATATCGGAAGCTTCATCTTTTGAAAGCTGCGGGTGCGCACTCATGGCATGCTCGCCCCAAACACCGCCACCTCCCGTTATTATTTTGTTAGCAAGCCTGTTTACTGCCTTGCTATCGTTCTGATAACGTTTTGATACAAGCATAAAAGCAGGCCCTACAGATTTACCATTCAACTGATGGCATGCTTTACAATCGCTTTTTGCCATTAAAGCTTTTCCTAAGCTGTAGTTCTGTTCAATCTTCTGATGACCAACCAGGTTTTTCTCTGAACCTACTTTAGGAATATACTTCAGGGAGATCTTTAGCTTATTTTTGTTGATAACCTTATCTTCATTATCTTTTACTGTTACAGCATATTTTAACGGTGTTGTTTGAGGGAAAAAGAAACTGCTGTTATTGCTTGTTGTAATTGCCACCTGTGGAAGTGTGTTTCCTACTTTGATTACTAGAGTATCTCTGCCCACAGCACCGGAAGGATCAGTTACTTTTAAAGTTGCTTTATATATGCCGTTTTTTTCAAACGTATATACGGGATTTGCCTCCTGTGAAAAAGTGTTTTTCCCATCCATACTCCACTCATAAGTTAATTTGTCATCCTCGTCAAAATCTTTCGTTCCCTGGCTGGTGAATTTTACCTGGTAAGGTGCAATTCCTATTGTATCCTTTGTTGTGATTTTAGCCATGGGAGCCCTGTTTCCGCCATTGTAATCTATGCGCACAAGTCGTGCATCCACATTGTCAATACCGTAAACAGAACCATATTCAAGTACGTAAAACGAACCTTCAGGTCCAATTTCTATATCCACCGGCCTTCTGAAATCTCCTCCCAAAGGCATAAATTGCTCCATACGTTTGTAATTCTGATTTTCATCTAAACGGATTACAAAAACCCAGTTTCTCATCCAATCCATTACAAAAAGTCCTTTATCATAATACGATGGAAATTTGGTCTTTGAGTTTAGGGAAGCATCAAAATGATAAACGGGTCCACCGATTGCACAGCGCCCGCCTTCACCCAGATCAGGGAACTGTTCAGACCGGTTATAAGGATACCAGATCATAGCTTTTTGCGCAGGGGGAAGGACTTTTGCTCCTGTATTTAGCGGAGAATTATTTACAGGTCTGTTTACATCAAACAGTTCTCCAACTTTTTTGGTTGCAAAGTCATACTGATGATATGCTTTATTATCGCCTACAAAGTATGGCCAGCCGAAATTACCCGCTTTTTTTGCCTGGTTAAATTCGTCATAACCTCTTGGTCCTTGTTTGCCATCCACTCCCGAATCTGGGCCTATTTCACCCCAGTAAAGAATAGAAGTTTCAGGATCGACAGAGATCCGATAAGGATTTCTGCAACCCATTACATATATTTCCGGACGTGTTCCAGGTGTGCCTTTTGGGAAAAGGTTGCCTTCAGGAATTGTATATGAACCATCTTGCAGCGGATGTATCCGGAGAATTTTGCCTCTTAAATCATTCGGATTTCCTGCAGAACGTTCGGCATCAAATGTTTTTCTTCCTTCCCGCTGATCAATAGGGGCGAAGCCTTCAGATTCAAAAGGAACGGTATTATCACCTGTAGAGATGTATAAATTTTTGTCTTTATCCCAGGCTAAAGATCCGCCGGTATGCGCACTAACCTCCAGGTCGATTGGAATTTCGATGATTACCTTTTCAGACTGAAGATCCAGTGTATTATCATCCTTAAATACAAAGCGTGAAATGTGTTGCTTGGTTTGATCTTTATCAGACGCGGTATTAAAAAAGTAGATAAAATGATTAGTTGCAAAATCAGGATCAATTGTTATTCCCAATAGCCCGTTTAAGTATTTATCAACTGCTTTTACCGGAAATTTCCGTATCAGTTTAGTGCTGTTTGTTTTGGGGTCATACATGTAAAAATTACCTGCACGCTCTATGAAAAATACTCTTCCGTCGGGTGCAACTGCTAATTCCATTGGTTCATTCAAATCATTCGATAGAACTGTTTTTGTAAATCTGTTCTCTTCCGGCATTTTTACTGCATAGGATCTGGAGAAATCCAGGGGGCCAGTACCTATAACATATTTAATTCCGCCTAAAAGGTGCTTGAGGAACAGCGGCTCTGCATAACTTTCGTTAGTATGTCCGCCTCCTGTATAGAAAGCACGTCCACCGTCAAATTCATGATACCAGGCGATAGGGTGATTGTCTCCATTTTCTCCGCCTTCGTAGGTGTTTTCATCCAGCTTTGCTAATACATGCAGGTCTGATTGAATATTTTTGTAGTTATACCATTCATCTGTGCGTTCCCATCTTGCTGGCAGGCCTTTAGTAGAAATGTGGCTTGTATCGATCACATCAATAGTGGCTTTACGAACATTTGGGTTGCCGGGATGGCTTAAAAAATAGGCTCCTACTAATTTATTGTACCAGGGCCATTCGTATTCAGTATCTGCTGCAGCATGGATACCCATATATCCGCCTCCGGCCTGTATATAACGTTCGAATGCTACCTGCTGGTCGCTGTTTAGAACGTTCATCGTAGTGCTTAAAAAAATAACCGCACTGTAGTTTTTCAGGCTGTCTTCAACAAAGTAAGCTGCGTTTTTTGTCGTATCAACCAGAAAGTTATTTTCTTTGCCTAATTTTTGAATTGCGGCAATTCCTGAAGGAATAGATTCATGGTAATAACCTTTTGTTTTTGTAAAAACAAGCACTTTCGGAGTCCGGGCAGGAGTTGTAGTTACTGCAGCCTGTTCGTTATTACTTGTTTTTTTTAAGGTTGTACAAGCCAGAATAACGCTTGAAGAGGCGGCAACTGCAAGAAGACCTAATCTCAATCTTTTAGAATCTTTTAATTTTAACATGTATCGGTGTTTTGTAGGATATATTTGGATCGGTAAATATATTATTAATTGATAAAAAACCAATTACCCGGAGGATAAAATGTCAGAATGACAAATTTTTTCTGGTTAATTTTCTGGATAAGTATTAGGAATGCAGTTTTGAGAAAAAATCCCACAAGACAATACCGGCAGAGACAACAATATTGAAAGAATGTTTGGTGCCAAACTGTGGTATTTCTATACAATGATCAATAGTTTTCATCACCTCGTCTGATACTCCGTTTACTTCATTTCCAAAGATCAGGGCGTATTTTTCATCTCTTGCCGGCGAAAAATTATTGAGGTAAATGCTGTTTTCTGCCTGTTCAATGGCAATAATTTTATAGCCTTTATCTTTCAGATAAGAAATTGCTTCAACATTCTGATCAAAATAGCGCCAATGGACTGATTGTGTTGCACCCAACGCAGTTTTTTCAATCTCACGATGGGGAGGTTGTCCGGTTATTCCGCAAAGAATCAATTCCTCCACAGCAAAACCGTCGCAGGTTCTGAAAACCGAACCTACATTATGAAGGCTTCTTACATTATCCAGTACTATCGCAATGGGAAGTTTTTCCTGAGCTTTAAATTCTTCAACAGTTGCCCTGTTAAGCTCATCTAATTTAAGTTTTCGCATTGTTGAACAGAGCCTTTACACCAATTCCTTTACGCCGTCGCCAATAAGAGAACTGTAAACAGAAGGTTTATATCCGATCTTTTTCTGGTAGAATTCTGTAATTTTCTGACTGAAATCCTCAAAAGAATCTTGTTTTACAAGGGCTATGGCGCAACCGCCAAAACCTGCTCCTGTCATTCGTGCTCCTGTAACCTGGGAATATGTTTCGCAGAAATCAATAATAGTATCAAGTTCTTTTCCTGACACCTCATACAGATCTTTTAAAGAATTATGAGATGAGTACATTAAAATTCCAAATTCTCTTAAGCGGTTTTCCGCCAATGCTTTGGCCGCATGATGTACCCGTTCATTTTCCTGTACCACATGCTGGGCCCGCTTAAGTATAACTTCATCCTTTATCAAATGCGTATGCCTGTTAAATGTGGAAGTATCTAAATCACATAAATTATCAATCTGTAACTCTTTCTGCAAACATTTTAATGCTTGTTGGCATTCGCTAACACGTTCATTGTATTTTGACTCCGCTAAACTTCGCGGCTTATTCGTATTTATAATAGCCAATAAATGATCCTGTAAATTACAGTCAACCGCCTGATAGTTTAACGTTTCGCAATCCAGTTTAAGTGCTTTATGTTCTTTTCCAAAAGCTATTGAAAATTGATCCATAATGCCACTGTTAACCCCTATAAATTCATTTTCTACTCTTTTGGTTATTTTAACAAGATCAAGAAGAGAATTAGTTAAGCCGAATAATTCATTAAATGCAAAGGCAGTTACCACTTCAATAGAAGCAGAAGAAGAAAGTCCGGCACCGATAGGAAGATTGCCGTAAAAAAGCATATCAAGACCTTCTGATGAACTATGGCCTGCAAATAGATAATTAATGACGCCGAGGGGATAATTATACCAGTTTTTACCTTCTTTTTTATATTCTTGCTGTAAAGGAATATCCAACTGCTCATCGAAGTTGAGGCTTCGGAAACGTAATTTACCTTCGTTATTTGGAGCTGTAAGAAGATAAGTGCCAAAGGTGATGGCGCAGGGCATCACAAGCCCTCCATTATAGTCAATGTGTTCTCCTATCAGGTTAACGCGGCCGGGTGCAAAAAAAACATTCTTTGCATCCTTGTTAAATAATTCTTTAAAACGAAGGTTTAACTGATCTTTCATACGGCTGTTCTGTTCTCTTGGCAAACGTACTGATAATGCAAATGTTTGTCAGAAAAATTAGTAAGCTTTTGCTTAAAAGTGCAATATTAAAAAAAAAGATTTTAGCCATAGTTAATAAAGGTATTTATTAGCTGATGAATTTTTTGCAGTGTATCTGAATCGGTGATTTTACCTTCCTGGCTCACTTTGCTTCTTGATCCCTGAATTAAAAGTTTGGCATCGTTAGGGATTTTTGCGCCTAAAGTTTCCATGATCAGGATAAGCGATTCATACGCCTTTTCTCCTCCTAATGAAGCGACAATTAACCCGACGGGTTTATCAGAAAAAACAGTTGTAGAAACTGTCCACTCGAGTGCATTTTTAAGCGTTCCCGGTAAACTGAAAACATATTCGGGAGTGCAAATGATTACTCCGTCTGAGGCCTTAACAAGTTCGCGGAATTCTGTTATAATTTGTGGCGCTTCTTCAGTATCGAGATCAGGATTGAAATGCGGAAGTTCGGCGATTTTGCTATAAATGTGAATTTCAAGATTCTCTTTAGACAATTTTGCTATCACATTAAGAAGGGTTTCTGTGGTAGAATTACTTCTGGTGCTACCCGAAATAGCCAGTATTTTCTTCCTGTTTTTGTTCATCATGCTTAAAAAAGTAAAAGTAAAGCAATCAGTAAACTATTTTTACTTGGCCCCTTTGTTTTACAATAAGGTGATGAAGAAGCTTTTACTTAGGCGGCAGTATTTGTTGAAGTTTCCTGTATTACCTCAAACTCCCTGGCAGAAATTCTTTTATCGGATACTTCTTTTATTTCTTCCGGAAATACGGTGATGGTTTTCGAGCTGTTTCCCTCTATTTTGATACATTGAAACGGCGGTTTAGACGTAATGTAAACGAATAAATTCCACCAGAGTGATTTGTTATCCCTGGCAATGTACCAGCCTGGCTCCTTCAGATTTGTTATCTCCATCCCGCCCTCTAAAAAATGTTTTAAGGTAGTTGTAGTTTTAATTAGTGCGCTATTTCTCTTAACAAGCAAACAATTTTTGTTGTTAAACGATTATATAGTCTCTTAAAATAAACGCGACGTATTATATACGTAAGTAAGAGGAAAATAGTTACTTCTGCAGCATTCATTTCTGGGACTTAATTAAATCCCGGAAGGGCAGTAAACTTCACTATTTATATTGAAAGGAAATTTTAATTTTTATTCAGATGAAAATTGTTATCTTTAATGCCCTATTCCTATGAAACGTACTTTTATAAGCCGTGAACCTGCAAGGCAGAGCAACGGGTCGTCCTATAGCCGGAATTATTCTAATTCGCATAAGCACAGAGAAGCGGATTCTTTATTAATTATTTCGTATTGTATACGGGCGGCTGTACTGCTTCTGGCTTTCTACTATATTCTTCAGCTGTTTCAATAAAGGAATTAAAAGTTATAACATTAGTCCCGGATAGTTAGAAGTGTTTTATACTCAGGATGTCTTTCAAGATAGCTGTTAATAAAGGCACAAAATACCTTTAATTCTAATTTCATTTCTTTGGCATAATCCAAAGCGAATTTCGCCAGCCTGGATGCAATTCCACGACCTTCCAGTTCGCTCGGCACTTCTGTATGAATTAAATAAAGAATTCCATTTTTTACTTTATATTCAATAAAAGCTGTTCTATTTTCCTGATGAAGTTCAAAGCGTTGTTCGGTAATTTCGATATCTGACATAGTAATTTTTAGTTTTAATGTGATAGATTTATTCCTGTTAGCCAGGGATTTATTTCCTCTTTCTTGAGAAAAAAAGGCTGCTTGCCAGGTTTTAATTCTGTTAACGGGGAGTTTTTACTAAGCAGGGTGCAGCTGTTCAGCAAAACTCCAGTAAAAGGATCCTCGGTCGAATCGCATACCCCGGCAATAAAAGAGAACTGGGAACCTGAGCTTACTGAAATTCTTTCTCCGTTTCCGTCAGAAATATCAAAAGAATTGCAGATGATCACACATCGGGTTTTGCCTTTGGTCTTTTCTTCAATCAGTCGGTCATCCATGTTTTCCTGGAAAAAAATGTCAGATGCACTATTTAAAGGGAAATATTGAAGTAAGTTAGGGCAATCAGCTGTAATAAGCGGAACAGACTCACTTAAATTTACTTCGGCATTTGCAGGAGAATACTCCCCTGTATAGTCTAGTTTCAATTCCTGAACGATTTCACCTGAAGAAGGAATATTAATTCTGTATGTATTTAAAAGGCTCATTATGCTACAACATGCATTTGCAGGTTTTGTTAATTTGGTTTTATTATCGGCAGAAGTGTTGATAAGCAATTTTGGAAATTAAAAGGGATACTAACATCTTCGTCCACAAAATTTGGAAGCAGATACTATCGTTTTCTTAAATGAGTTTGATTATAAAAATAAATTGAATGATATCGCATTTTAAAATAATAGCAGGTGAGTTTTCTTTGTCCGAAAAACAGGTGAGTACAACAGTACACTTATTGGATGACGGGGCAACGGTTCCGTTTATTTCCCGCTACCGGAAAGAACTGACAGGAAGTTTAGATGAAGTACAGGTAGCAGCTATTCGCGACAGGATTAATCAGCTTCGCGACCTGGACAAAAGGAGAGAGGCTATACTGAAGTCGTTAAATGAATCGGGTAAATTAAGTCCGGAGCTGGAAAAACAAATTCAGGAAGCTGAATCGATGACCATATTGGAAGATATTTACCTTCCGTATCGCCCCAAACGGAAAACACGGGCAACTGCAGCAAGGGAGAAAGGCTTGCAGCCTCTTGCAGATATAATCTTTGAACAAAGGAAAATTGATCTCGAAAATGAGGCTGCAAAATATATAAGTGAAGAAAAAGGAGTAAGCACAGAAGAAGAAGCGTTTGCAGGAGCAAGAGATATTTTAGCAGAGATAATTGCAGAAAATGCGGAGGCAAGAGCCGAAATTCGTGCACTTTTTCTTGAAAAAGGAGCGTATCAATCAAGGGTAATAGAAGGAAAAGAAACAGAAGGAGTTAAGTATAAAGACTATTTTGATTGGTCAGAAGCAGTTAAGACAATTCCCTCTCACCGGTTGCTTGCCTTAAGAAGAGCTGAAAAAGAGCTTGTTCTGTATCTGGATATTGTTATTCCGGAGAATGACGCAATTTCAATTCTCGACAGGATGTTTGTTACTGCAAATAATGTTTGTTCAGATCAGCTTCGACTGGCAATTGCAGATAGTTTCAAAAGGTTATTAAAGCCATCAATGGAAACTGAGGTTCGTTTATTGTCTAAGAAAAAAGCAGACGAGGAGGCTATTGCGGTTTTTGCAGAAAATGCCCGTCAATTACTTTTAGCAGCTCCGATGGGTCAGAAACGAGTGATGGCAATTGATCCGGGCTTTCGTACAGGATGTAAAGTTGTTTGTCTGGATGAACAGGGACAGTTATTGGATAATACCACTATTTATCCGCATACAGGTGCAGGTAACGTAAGCGAAGCGAAGAAAACGGTTCTTCACCTGGCAGAAAAATATAAAATTGATGCTATAGCAATAGGGAACGGTACGGCAGGCAGAGAAACAGAAACTTTTGTTCGCAGCTTAAACCTGCCCCTTATTATTGTCATGGTAAATGAGAGCGGTGCTTCTATTTATTCTGCATCAGAAGCAGCGAGAGAAGAATTTCCGGACAAAGATGTTACCGTTCGGGGCGCAGTTTCTATTGGAAGGCGTTTAATGGATCCATTGGCAGAACTGGTTAAAATTGATCCTAAGTCAATAGGGGTGGGCCAATATCAGCACGATGTAGATCAAAATAAACTCCAAACCTCGCTTGACGATACAGTAGTTAGTGCTGTAAACGCAGTAGGGGTGGAACTCAATACCGCATCTAAGCAAATATTATCTTATATTTCAGGTTTAGGACAGCAGCTGGCGCAGAATATTGTTGAGTTCAGAAATAAAAACGGAGCTTTTAAAAGAAGAGAAGATCTTAAAAAGGTACCCCGCCTTGGTGATAAAGCTTTCGAGCAGGCTGCAGGCTTTTTACGCATTCGTAATGCAGAACATCCTTTAGACGCAAGTGCTGTACATCCCGAACGTTATACATTGGTTGAACAGATGGCAAAAGATCTTGGCTGCCAGGTAGCCGATTTAATGAAGGATGAAAAATTGCGTTCTGAAATAAAGCCTCAAAAATATATAACTGAAACAGTTGGATTGCCTACGCTGAAAGATATTCTGCAGGAGCTGGCAAAGCCGGGACGAGATCCGAGGGAGCAGTTTGAAGCCTTTAGTTTTACTGAAGGTGTAAATGACATAAACGATTTGAAAATTGGAATGAAGCTACCCGGTATTGTTACAAACATCACCAATTTCGGTGCTTTTGTTGATATAGGTGTACACCAGGACGGCCTTGTCCATTTAAGTCAGCTTTCCAATCGTTTTGTAAAAGATCCGAACGAAGTTGTAAAGGTTCATCAAAAAGTAGAAGTAACGGTAACTGAAGTTGATGCCGCAAGAAAACGTATATCACTTTCAATGAAAAAGGAGGAAGAAAAGAATACAATCAGTTCAAGGAAAAATCAACCCGCCAACAGGAATACTGATGCTAAAAAAGTGAACAAGGAGGCCGATATGCAGTCGAAACTGGCTGCTTTAAAAAGCAAGTTTAGCTAACAGAATCCATCTAGATATTTATGGGTAATTTAACCTGGTCATTTTGTTAGGTAAAGAATAAAAACCATCTCATTTTACAGCTGTTGAATAATAAAATCAACATCTATATTATGAAAAAGAATGGTTTAATACTTCTGGCTTCGATGGCCCTTGCAATTGCTGCCTGTAGCAGTAATGGTTCAAAAGGAGGCGATAGTGACACTTCTGCAAGTACTGTAACAGATTCGATGACTTCTTACGATTCGGCTACTACGGTTACAGATGCTACAGATACTTCATCCAATGATGCAACAGAATTTGCACTAAAGGCCGGCGATGGCGGCATTATGGAGGTTCAGTTAGGAGAAATAGCGCAAAAAAATGCACAGAATCAACGAGTAAAAAACTTTGGAGCAATGATGGTTCGCGACCATTCAAAAGCCAACAAAGAGCTGATGATGATCGCTTCTAAAAAGAATATTACAATACCTTCAGCTTTAAGTCCCGAACACCAGGAGCATGTTGATAAGTTGAAAAAATTGATGGGTGCCGACTTTGATAAAGAATATATGAGCATGATGACTGACGATCATAAAAAGGATATTGACGAGTTTGAAGATGCATCCAAGAATTTAAAGGATGATGAATTAAAATCTTTTGCTTCCAAAACATTACCTGTATTGAAAATGCACCTGGATTCTGCCCAGGCAGTTAAAGATGCAGTAAAATAACGGGTACAGATAGTGTATCAGAAAGGAGCTACGTGCTCCTTTTTTTATTTGTCAGGTAACTACAAAACGCATTTATTTGTTATTTACATCCATAAATAATTTTTGCGTTTCCATTTTTTTCTATATTTGCAGCGCAATAAAATTTGTTGCAGGCCTCCATAGCTCAGCTGGATAGAGCATCGGTTTTCTAAACCGCAGGTCTCAGGTTCGAATCCTGATGGGGGTACAAAGAAGGGCAGCAGTTATTCTAATTGCTGCTTTTTTTGTGATATGTCATACAGAAATTCATAGTCTTTGTAATTTCAAAAATTATACCCTTATTTTTAGAATCCCTTTGCTTGCAAAATATGAAGAATAAAACTGCCCGTATAAAAGATATTGCTCTCAGAGCCCAAACTTCTACGGGGACAGTAGACAGGGTATTGCATAACAGAGGACGTGTTTCTGAAAAGGTTCGGGAACGGGTATTGAAAATTATCCAAGAAATGAATTACGAACCTAACCTGATGGCAAGGGCTTTGGGTTCAAATAAAATTTATCATATAGCAGCATTAATCCCCGATCATCATTCAGACCCTTACTGGTTTGCCCCCAAAGCAGGGATTGAAAAAGCTGAAAAAGATTTAAGGCAGTTCGGCGTTGTAGTAGATCAGTATATTTTTAATCCCTACCAGGTAGAATCTTTTATAGAAAAAGCTACTGAATTAACATCAAGCTCTCCGGACGGTATTTTTCTTTCCCCCATTTTTTACAGAGAAACCGTTCCGTTTTTCGAAAAATGGAAAAAGTCGGGAATTCCGTTTGTGCTGTTCAATACACAAATTACCGATTACGATCCGTTAAGTTATATCGGACAGGATTCTTATCAAAGCGGTTTCCTTGCCGGAAAACTCATTCATTACGGCTTGTCTCATCCATGCACGGTTTTAATAGCTCATTTTGACGAAGAAATAAAAAATGCAGCCCACCTTGTTAAAAAAGAGCAGGGCTTTAGAAACTATTTCTCGCAAAACAACCTGACACAGCAATATAAAATAATACGAGCAGAATTAAACAGTACTAATTTTTCTTCTTTTGTAGTCCATCTTGACCAGATCATCGAAAGTAATCCGGATCTGGAAAGCATTTATGTTACTACTTCAAAAGCTTTTGAAATTGCCGGATACCTTAAGCAAAAGCATATTAAAAAAATCAGAATCATCGGTTATGACCTGTTGCCAAAAAACCTTCATTTTCTGGATAAAGGACTTATCAGTTTCCTGATCAATCAAAATCCCAAAGGGCAAGGGTATTGGGGAATTCACCAGTTAACTGAGCATTTGGTTTTCAAAAAAGAAGTGCCTGTATTAAAATATCTGCCCTTAGATATTGTTACTAAAGAGAACGTCAACTATTATATAGATGATGATTTAGTATATAAGGATATTTAAGATAATCCTCACTCATTTTATTAGTCTTTGAATTTATTGTCTTCCTTGTAGGATATCTCCCATCTTTAAACTAAAAAAATATTTTTTTTAATTTGTGTGTGCGTTCACATTTATATTTATATATATTTGTTTTATAACCAATTATTAAATGTGTCTTCGCACACACTAATCTTTTTATATGGAAACCATCAATCGTCGTGATTTTATTGGAAAGGCTATTATTGCAGGTGCAGGATTAGCGCTAACACCTCATCTTTCTTTTGCAGATTTTGCCAGTAAGAAGGCCAGGATCGCTTTCATCGGGGTAGGATTAAGAGGTACAAATCATCTCAGTAATATGCTGCACCGGAAGGATGTTGAAATACCAGCAATTTGTGATATTGATCCGGTGCGTATTGGCATTGCCCAGGATTTAATAGCAAAAGCTGGTTTTAAGAAAGCAGCTGTGTATTCTAAAAATGAACATTCCTTTCTTGATTTATTAAAGCGGGATGATATAGATGGTGTCATTATATCTACTCCATGGGAATGGCACACACCTATGGCTGTGGCAGCGATGAAAGCGGGGAAATATGCAGGTGTTGAAGTTTCTGCAGCAAATACAGTTGAAGAATGCTGGGATCTGGTAAACACATCGGAAAAAACCGGAAGTCATTGTATGATACTGGAAAATGTGTGTTACCGCAGAGATGTAATGGCTGTGCTGAATATGGTTCGTCAGAATCTTTTTGGTGAGTTAACACACTGCCAGTGCGGTTATCAGCATGATCTAAGGGGAGTGAAATTTGAACCGGGGGCGGAATTTGGCGAAAAAGGCATTCACGAAGCTCATTGGCGTACCGAACATTCTGTTAAGCGCAACGGCGACTTATATCCTACTCACGGAATAGGCCCTATTGCTAATTGCCTCAACATCAATCGAGGGAATAGCTTTGTCTCGCTAACTTCGGTAGCTACAAAATCCCGCGGCCTTCATAACTACATAATCGACAAGGGTGGTAAAGATCATCCCAACGCAAATGTGAAGTTTAAACTCGGTGACATTGTTTCTACCCTTATTCAAACATCAAACGGTGAAACTATTCTAGTTACGCACGATACAAATTCTCCACGCCCGTATTCTCTGGGTTTCCGCGTTCAGGGTACTAAAGGACTCTGGATGGATGACGGAAATGTGATCTACATTGAAGGAAAGAGCAAAAATGATGAATGGGAATCCGCAACAAAATACCTGGAACAGTACGATCATCCTTTATGGAAACGATATGCGGATGATGCTAATGGGGCAGGACATGGCGGAATGGACTTTTTTGTTCTGAATGCCTTTGTGGAATCTGTTAAAAGAAAAGTTGCTCCTCCTTTAGACGTTTACGATGCAGCCGCATGGAGCGTTATTAGTCCGCTTTCTGAAATGTCAATTGCCAATGGAGGTGCTCCGCAGCAATTTCCTGATTTTACCCGCGGAAAGTGGAAAGACCGCAAGCCGGTATTCGGTTTTACAAACGAATATTAAGATAAGCGCAACGGATAATATACTGAAAAATGCAAGCAGAAACTATAAATACACTTAATCTTCAGGAAATTATATCAAACTTCAGTATTGAGGGAGGGGTAAGCGCTGTGAAACCTTATGGCTCCGGCCACATAAACGATACCTTCCATATTGCCAATTCAGAGGGTCGGCTTAATGATTACCTGCTTCAGCGTATTAACGACAAAATTTTTAAAAATGTTCCGGCATTAATGGAAAATATTCGTCAGGTAACCTTACATCTAAAAAATAAACTGGCTGAAGATCCGGCATCAGATCCGGACAGAGAAGTTCTTACCCTGATCCCTGCAAAGGATAATAAGTTTTATTATAAAGATTCCGATTCTAACTACTGGAGGATGTACATCTATATTCCCCATACAAAAAGTTACGACATCCTTGAAACAGAGAATCAGGCATTTGAGGGCGGAAAAGCGTTCGGAAAGTTTCAGTCTTTACTGTCGGATATGGATATCAGTCTCCTGCAGGAAACTATTCCTGATTTTCATAATATCGAAAAACGTCTTCAGAAATTCAGAGATATAGTAGCTGCTGATCCGGAAGGACGGGTAAGTGAAGTTATTTCTGAGATACAGTATATACTGGAAAGGGCGGATAAAATGTGTGCAATTCCGAGGCTGGTTAGAGAAGGAAAGCTTATAAAAAGGATTACGCACAACGATACCAAGTTTAATAACGTTTTGCTGAACGAGCACGATAAAGCACAGTGTGTGATAGATCTGGATACTGTTATGCCCGGTTATGTTTCCAGTGATTTTGGCGATGCAATACGAACAATTATAAATACGGGGTCCGAAGACGAAAAAGATCTGGATAAAATTGATCTCAATATCCCCCTCTTTAAAGCTTACACAAAAGGATATTTAGAAGAAGCCTGTTCTTTTCTTAGTCCGGCCGAGATTGAATCCTTATCGTTAGGTGTGCTATTGCTGCCTTACATGCAGGTAATCCGCTTTCTTACTGATTACCTAGAAGGGGATGTGTACTATAAAATAAGTTTTCCGGGGCATAATCTTCAGCGTACAAAAGCCCAGCTTAAGCTTTTTCAGAAACTGGAAGAACAGTATGACTTCCTGAAAAAAATAATAGAAGAGACTGTTGAAACGGTCAGGTAATAAAATTGCAAATATGGAGTCATCACATAGAAAATACGTTTGCGAAGGTAAAAGTATCACAAAAACTGTCGAGAGATTTCGTTATGCAACTTCCCGGCTAGTTGAGAGTATTTTTTGTGACTGCTGTAACTGGTATTATGCTGCAATAGGAAATAAAGTCCAGGGAATAAAAGGATTACACTTGTACGTTGAGTAGTACTCAAAAGAATTAACCCAGCCAAACGGCTGTCAACATATTCCTTCAAAAACTAAAACCAAACCTCATGCTCAAGTTTAAAAACATTTTACTCATCATTTTCTTTTTTGTGCCGGGTTTAACCGTTTTTGCGCAAAACAGAACAATAACCGGTAAAGTCCTGTCGGCTACAGATAATTTACCGGTACCGGGAGCAGTTGTATCAGTTAAGGAAACATCAAAAAGCATTTCTACCAATGGCGATGGTTCTTTTACAATTACCGCTCCGGCTCAGCAAATTACTCTCCAGGTTCGTTCTATCGGCTATACAACCAGGGAAGTAAAGCTTTCAGCGACTCAGAATACGGTTAATATTTCGCTTTCTGAAGACAAAAAGGAGCTGAATGAAGTAGTTGTAGTGGGTTACAGCGATAAAAAAAGAAGCGAACTTACCAGTGCCGTAAGTGTAGTTTCTGCCGAAGATCTTAAAGATGTTACCACCAATAATGTTGGTGCAATGCTGCAGGGTAAAGTTGCGGGATTGCAGGTAATAAACAACTCGGGTGTGCCGGGAGCTACACCCGAAATCCGGTTACGCGGTGTTTCTTCAATTAATGCGTCTCAAAGTCCGTTGTTTGTAGTAGATGGAATAATCGGAGGCAATTATGATCCGAACGATGTGGAAAGCATTACCGTGTTGAAAGATGCCGGCGCTACAGCAATGTATGGATCGCAGGCAAATGCGGGGGTTATTATTGTAACAACAAAAAAAGCGCAGGCTGGAAAAACACGCTTTGAAGCAAAAATAACTACCGGACTTCGTACTCCCGACTGGGGTAAAATGCAGATGATGAACTCGGCAGAGTTGTACAATAATCAGAAAGAATTTTACAGGGATTATGTTCCCGGCGCTGCCGACAATTCGTATAAAATTGATATCGTTAAGTTTCACAACGAGCGTCCTGTAGCTTTATTAAACCAAAATTACGACTGGACAGAGAACCTGTTCAAAGCTTCGCCAATGGAAAATGTTTACATCTCTGCAAGCGGTAAAACGGAAAAGAATGATTATTATGCCGGCCTGTCGTATTATAACGAGAAAGGAACATTTTTAAATACTAACTTTCAGCGTGTAAACCTACGCGGAAATTCTACCTATCATTTTTCTAAAAATATCAGCCTTACCAATAATATAAATCTTAGCGGTGCAACCGGTAAAAGTTATGATTATATGGATGTCTATTACAGCTACCTGAATATGCCCTGGGATAATCCATACGATGAAAATAATAACGCGGTATATGTAGATGGAAATTCAGCTTTTAAATGGTGGTCGAGAGATAAAGTAAATCCAATCCATACAGTTGAAAATTCAAATCATCCGTATAAAGGTTTCGATGTCAATTACGACCTCGCATTAAATATTAATCTTACCAAATGGCTTTCTTTTAGCAGTTCCAACCGTTTTGCAGCATCATTTAATAAAAGCAGTAATTTCTTTTCGCCATTGGTTGCCGGAACTTATCATGCTTCAGGATACCTAGATGAGCAAAATTTGTTTAATTACGGAGCTATTTCCAACAATCTGCTAAAGTTTAATTTTCAACAGGGAGATCACAATATAAGCGGACTGGCTGGGGTGGCTTTCGAAGGAAGCAAAACAGAAGTTTCAGGTGCTTCAGGAAAAGGATTGCCTGAAGGGCTGGACGTTTTAAATGTAATATCTAATAGCCAGGCTGTAAATGGTTTTTATGATAAAGCACAGATTCAGTCATTCATTTCGCAACTAAACTATAACTATAAAAACAAATACTTTTTGACAGGTTCTTACCGTATTGACGGATCCTCCGCATTTCCAAAAGGTAATCAGTATGCCTCTTTTCCGGCAGTTTCGGCAGCATGGTTAATAAGTAATGAAGCATTTTTAGAAAGTTCTTCTGTTATTGATAATTTAAAGCTGCGGACCAGTTATGGTGTAACAGGAACACAGGATATTGGCGCTTCCCGCTATCTTGGTTTATTTTCTTTAGCGGGGCAGTACAATTCGCAGGCGGCTGCTATTCCCTTACAATTGGCCAGTCCGAATCTTACCTGGGAAAGCAAGTATCAGTTGAATGCCGGTATTGATATTGGCTTGTTTAAAAGGATTAGTCTTACTGTTGATGCGTATCAGAATACTACTAAAAACCTGTTGCTGCAGGTATCTCAGCCTTTGTCGGTAGGTTTTGAACAAAGATGGGAGAATGTTGGCCAGATAGTAAATAAAGGTGTTGAAATCGGTTTGAATACTACCAATGTTCAAAGCAAAAGCTTCCGCTGGAATACTGATTTTAATATCAATTTCAATAGTAATAAGCTTCGCGATTTACCTAGTCCAATTATCCGTACAGGGTCCTGGAGTATTTCCCAGATTTACCGGAATGGTGGTAACCTGTATGAATTTTATATGCCGAAATGGTTAGGTGTGGATACCCAAACCGGAGCGCCGCTTTGGGAAATCGTTACAAAAAATGACCAGGGTGTTGAAACCAGAACACAAACTTCCGAGTATTCAAAAGCGACTCTTCAGGAAGTAGGTTCAGCTCTTCCGAAGTTTCAGGGAGGATTTAATAATGAATGGAGTTATAAAAACTTCGGACTCCGGGTGAATGCTTATTTCATGTATGGTAATAAAGTGTTTAGCAATAACCTTCGTTTCACCATGAATGATGGGCACGAGCCATATTATAATCAGATAAAATTACCGGACGATGCAAAGGTATGGACAGCGCCCGGTGATATTGCTACAGAACCAAGCCCACAAAATGCGGCTAATTCTACAGAAACTTCTTCACGGTATTTAAAAGACGGAAGTTATCTGGCCATCCGAAATGTAGCACTATCGTATCAGCTGCCACAATCTTTTGTAAAACGGTTAAAAATGGACGGAATAGTTGTTTCGCTTACCGCGGATAACCTTTACACCTTTACGGACTTTTTAGGCCAGGATCCTCAGACTACGATAACACCGGGAAGTTTTGTTACACCGGGAGTCTCAGACTTTAAGTATCCAAACAACAGGCAATATTTATTAAATATCAATTTCAGATTTTAATTAGTGCAACATGAAAACAAAAATATTATATATCGCTCTGGCTTTATCTGTTGTTAACAGCAGTTGCACCTTAGTTGGTGAACCAAGTGATGCGATAACCACCGAAAACCTGACAAAGACATCCGCAGGCTTATTAAATGCGGTGAATGGCGCCTATTCTTTGTTTAAATCTCATATCAGTTTTAATGGTTCTGAAGATCAGAACAATATGTATTTGCGGCAGTATTTTCAGCTCTCAGATTTTGCCAGTGATGATATTGTTTGCGGGCAGATTACAGAAGATCCGTTGTTTTATAGTTTCACTCAGGACCATACACCCGGGCAGGACAATACCCGCTATTTCTGGTATGTTTCCTACAAAATAATCAACGATGTAAATACCGTAATTGAAGCTGGTGAAAAAATAGCAAACCCAGATGCTGCCACACAGCAACTGATAGGCGAATGTTACTTTTTGCGTGCCTTCTGTCATTTTAACCTCGTCAGGTTGTTTGCAAAACCTTATTCTCACGATCCGAATGCACCCGGAATAATTCTACGTACTTCCGTAAGCGATGAGCCGCAAAAAGCCCGTTCAACCGTTCAGGAAGTGTACAACCAGGTAATCGCCGATGCAGAAAAATCTGCAACATTAATGACTCAGTCCCGTGGTGCTCAGTATGCTTCTAAAGAAGCGGCACTTGCATTACTTTCAAGGGTTGCATTATATATGGAAGATAATCAGAAAGCCGTTGATTACGCTACTCAGGTAATCAATTCGGGTAAATTTTCGTTAGAAAGTGCTGCTTCATTTCCAACGTATTTTGCAAATGCTAACAGCAGTAATGAAACCATTTTTTCTGTTGCCTTTACAACTGCCGACGATTACGGAAAGTTCGGTTCTATTGCGTCGATGATCTATTCAGATGGTAATTCAGGATGGGGAGAAGAATTTGCTTCGCAATCTCTCAGAAGTCTTATGGCTCAGCACCCCGAAGATGTCCGCTGGTCGTTCATTGTTCCACTGAAAGATGAAAATGGAGAAATTGCAAAGAAAAACGGCATAGAAACCTACTACATTACAAAGTTTTCTTTTCAGGATGGTCGACCCAATCTGAGTTCTCCGGTTATGTTCCGACTGGCAGAAATGTACCTGAACAGGGCCGAAGCAGAAGCTAAATTAGGACAGGATGCGCTTGCTTTAAATGATGTGGATATGATCAGAAAGAATCGCGGCCTAGCCGGTGCTTTATACAACCAGAAAGTTCCTGCCGGTTCTACGGCTTTAGATGTGGTTTTAACCGAAAGAAGGTTAGAACTTGCTTTTGAAGGCCATCGGGTATTCGATGTTTACCGAAATAAAAGAAACCTGGACAGATCTTACTGGGGTTATCATTTAAGAGGATTGAAAGAAACAGATATTGATCTTTCCAAAGAACCTAAAAATTATCCGGGCCTTGTAGTAAGCTGGAATAGTCCGAGAATCATCTATTACATTCCCGTTGACGAGATTTTAACAAACCCTTTGGCTACCCAGAATGAATAAACTGAATTCTAATCTTTTTTAATTGATAAAATCATGAGAAACTCATTTAACATATTGAAACTTACTCTTTTATCAGTGTCGGTATTTATATTCGCTTCCTGCAAAAAAGATAAAACAGAAAGCTTGCCTGAAGTCCTTTTCTCATTAAGCGTGGAGGGCAACCAGGTTACTTTTAAAAACGAAACCGAAGGCGCAGCTTCCTATAAGTGGGAGTTTGGCGATGGTGAAACATCTACCGAGGCAAGTCCTGTACACGTTTATCCCGGTAAAGGAAAGTATGTTGCGACAGTATACATCACAACTACAGGCGGAACAAGTACAGAAGGTTCAACCATTGTACGCATTTCCAAAACATCCCCGGTAAAACTGAACGATAATTCGCTGGCCGACTGGGATAACGTAACCCAAAATGTTGTATTATCCGGTGCGAAAGAAACTTATTTTAAAAAGGGGAAATTTGATTATGATGCAGAATCAATTTATATCTACCTGGAAGCTGCCTCAAAAAAATCAAATGAAGATATTTTTGATTTTTACCTGGATACCGATAATGATGAAACTACCGGCCTTAATACCGGCGAACTACCCGGAGGAGGATATGATGTTTTATTAGAAGGTGGCGTTTTAGCAGGCTGGTTTGATGCTTATAATCACACAGGAGAAGGTAATGGCTTTACTTTTAATCCTACCGGCGTGTCTGAATTTTACCAGTTAGGGACAGTAAAAGAAGAAAACGGATTAATAAAGTTTGAAATGAAGCTTAACAGGTCAAAAATTTCAGGATTATCTACCTCAACAGCATTAAAACTTGGTATTATAGCTACAAAAAGCGACTGGTCCGCAACATTAGGAGTACTGCCTGATTCCGGTACGCCCGCCATTTTGCTGGATTTAGATGAATGATAAGAACTTCAGCATGAAAACAATAAAGTTCTTATTAACCGTATTAATTTTCTCAACAAGCTGTAAGAAGGCGGCAACGCAGTCTTCGGGTACGGAAGAGCTAAAAACTGTTACGTATGAAAAAAGTGATGAAGATTTTCCTAATCCTGAAAGAGGTTTTTATCGCTATTCTGAAACCAGAGCCAGTAATTATACCCTTCTTGATTTGCAGGAATTAAAAAAATATCGAAATGCCAATACAGTTTCGGGTGCAGAATATAAAGTGGTAAGTACGCTGGTATTCAGATATTTTATTTTAGACGGATTTAACGACAAGCTTTTACCGGAGTCGTTTCTGGAGAATTTTAAAAAAGATTGCGAAACTGCACGGCAAGCGGGGTTAAAGTTAATTCCTCGCTTTACCTACACGGTAGATGCAAAGTCGGGAAATTGCCCCGAGCAGTTTATTTGTCCGCCGTATGGAGATGCACCCAAAGCGGTGGTATTAAGCCATATTGCACAGCTTAAACCAGTTTTGCAGGAAAATACCGACGTAATAGCCTGTTTGCAAATGGGTTTTATTGGAACCTGGGGCGAAAATTATTATACCGATTATTTTGGCGATGCTTCTTCAAACGCACAGGGGAAGTTGCTGGACAAAAACTGGGAAGACAGGTTTGAAGTTATTAAAGCTTTACTCGATGCTGTTCCTGAGAGCCGGATGATCCAGGTGAGGTATCCACAATTAAAGCAACGGTATGTTTATGGCACTACCGCATCCGTTACAGTTCCACCTTTGATAGAAAGTGAAGCTTACAACTATAGTGATAAAGCACGGATTGGATTTCACAATGATTGTTTTCTTGCCAGTTCGGATGATTTTGGAACTTATGAAGATTATGGAAATTCTTCATCTCCGCGGAAAAGTGAAAACCAGACGCTTCGTGATTATTTTTCTTCTGACAGTAAATATGTAGTAGTTGGAGGCGAAACTTGCAGCGATCAATACAGTCCTCAAAATGATTGTGAAACAGCAGGCCATGCAGAAAAAGAATTTGCAGCAATGCATTACAGTTTCTTGAACGCTGATTACAACAATGAAGTAAATAATGACTGGCAAAGCGGCGGCTGTATGGAGAATATTAAAAAAAAGCTGGGCTACCGCTTGTTTCTTGAGAGTGCAATTTTGCCACATGAGGTAAAAAAAGACAGATCGTTCCAAGTAAATCTTAACCTGGCGAATGAAGGATATGCCGCTCCCTATAATCCCCGGCAGGTGGAATTGGTGTTAAGGAGTAAAACTGGCAGTGAGATTTACTTTTTAGCCTTAGATACAGATATCAGGAAATGGTTCAGTGGAAAAACTGAGGTTAAACAATCAGTTACTTTACCGACAGAAATAAAAGCAGGGGAATACGAGCTGCTGTTGAATCTGTCTGACCCTTCGCCTTTATTAAAAAGCCGTTCCGAATTTAGTATTCGCCTGGCTAATAAAAATACATGGGAGGCTAATACCGGTTTCAATAAGTTAAATCATACAGTATTAGTTGAATAAATATGTCAGTACTAAACCAAAATCCTAACCGTCTTTTATCTTTGGATGTAATGCGGGGATTAATCATGATCCTGCTGGCAGCAGAAAGCTGTATGGTTTATGAATCATTAAATCATCTGGATACCGGAGCCTTCAATGGCTTTATCAACCAGTTCTTTCATCATCCCTGGCATGGGCTTCATTTCTGGGATTTGATACAGCCTGCATTTATGACGATGGCCGGCTCTGCCATGTATATTTCTTATCATCAAAAATTAAAAAAAGGAATAAGCTGGCAGCAGAATTTTAAGCACATTGCAGTTCGCTGCCTGAAATTGTTTCTGTTTGGCACCGGCTTGCATTGTATTTATGCCGGTAAATTAGTTTGGGAACTTTGGAATATCCTTACGCAACTCGCATTTACAACAATCATTGCGTATATTATAATCCGACGTTCTTATAGGTTCCAAATTGTAATTTCAATTGTTTTATTGCTGCTGACCGAGTTTTTGTACCGCGTTGTATTGGTGCCCGGTTTCGACCAGCCTTTTGTAGAGTATCATAATTTCGGAGCTTATTTTGATACAATTATTATGGGTAAAATCAACCGGGACGGTTGGGTGGCAATTAATATTATTCCCACTGCCGCCCATACTATATGGGGAGTTTTAGCCGGTAAACTGCTTATTTCGCAACAAACTTCTCCGGAGAAAATTAAATGGCTCGTTATTGCAGCCTTGCTATGTTTACTTATTGGCTTTGGGCTAGATTTAACAGGGATAACTCCTATTATCAAAAGAATCAGTACCAGTTCCTTTGTTTTTGCTTCTGGCGGATGGGTTTTGTTAATAATGGCCTTTCTGTACTGGTTAACTGATGTTAAAAAAGTTAATAAATACGCCTGGGTGGCAGTTGTTGTAGGCACAAACGCCATTTTTATCTACCTGTTTTTTGAAACAGTAGGCATACAATGGCTTAACGGGGCAGTAGGTATTTTTGTAAAAGGTTTTATCGGAATGCTGGGAGTGCCGGAAAAAATTCTGGAAGTTATTTCGGCGGTAAGCACCTGGTTTGTAGAATGGTATTTGTGTTACTGGCTTTTTAAACAGAATATCTTTTTTAAAATATAGATAAAAGCAGTAAAAGAGGGTGTCTCTCATAATAAACTATTTTGGGCACCCTTTTAAAAACTCACGGTAGTTTCGTGAATTTTTGACCACCCTGCATGTCAATAAACATTGACTTTATTTTTCCGTCTTCTTCCATAAACTTAATTTCTGTTTCAGGGCCCTTCAGGTAAAATTTATTGATAGCTTCTGCAGTAAGCTCAACTTTATCACCTCCGGGAGCCAGGACCCATAGCTTTCCATTTTCAACTGTTACCACCATTTTAACATTTTCATTAAGCTGATACGTACCGGCATAGCGTTCCAAAATTTCTTTTGAGAGGCTAATTTCCTTCTTCTGAACAGGAATTTTATACGGCTGATTGAATACAAGGGCCGTCAGGTTATCTTCCAGCTGTTTTCCGTCAAGATCTCTGAAGTTTGAAAGATATATAATTGTGATATCTTCTTTTGGGAATTTTATAAAATCTGCAATAAATCCTTCTATTGAACCTGTGTGACCTATTTTTGGATGTCCTAATTTATTAGAAACAATCCAACCTAAACCATAGTCCGCTTGCACAGGTGTAAAAGCAAGCTGATACGTTGATTCTTTCAGTAATGTATGTTTAGATATAGCTTCAGACCATTTATACAGATCACCAACCGTTGTATATAGAGCACCAGCACCGGTAGCAAGTGCAACGTCATTCTGACTTTGGGCTTTTTCCCAAAGTGTGGTTTCAGGATTTGTAAGATATCCTATAGCTTTATTTTCAGATTTACGCTGCTCAAAATCCAGGCCCGAATGAGTCATGCCAATTTTGTTGAAAATGCGGTCTTTTAATAGTTTAGTGTATTCAACCCCGGTTACTTTCTGAGCAATGTAACTCAATAACATATAGTTGAAATTGTTGTACTCAAAACGCTCTCCCGGTGTGAATGCCAGCGGTTCGCTTTTAAAGCCGCTGATCAATTCCTTTAAATTAGTTGCGCCGGGAGATATACTACCCTTAATGCCCGAAGTATGGCTTAGCAGGTTTTTTATCGTGATCTTATCTCCATTAGTAAAGTCAGGAATATATTTCGAAACAGGATCTGTTAAAGCAATTTTTGATTGTTCAACCAATTGCAATATCACCGTGGAAGTAAACATTTTTGTAAGGGAACCGGCCCTGAACTCTGTTTCTAAGGTATTTGGTTTTTTATTCTCAATATCCGCATACCCGTACGCTTTCCGAAATACGATTTCCCCTTTTTCAGCAATCAGTACATCTCCGCTGAATTTATGTTGAGTAGTGTAAGCGGTAAGCAATTCATCTGCTTTTTGCTGGATAGTTTGCGCATTTGATAAAAATGGCAACAGAATAATAAGTAAAATTATTTTTTTCATTTTTTTATTGATTGAAATCTTAATTTATTGTTGGCAGTTATTAATTATCATACTTAACATTTCCTGCAGATCAGTAATACGCTGTCGGGTAAATCCTTCTAACGCTTTCGCCCGGTTAGCTTCAATTACAGGTTGCATAACACTTAGCAACTTATTCGCTTCTGCAGTTAACGTTAATTGGAAACGTCTCCTATCAGTCGAATGCATTTTGCGCTCCAGGTAGCTCTTTTTTACAAGCAGTTCAATGATCCGGGTGAGCGACGCATGGTCTTTGAAGGTAACCTCAGCAATTTCATGCTGACTGCAATCAGGGTGGTCATTCAGTGCTTTCAATACCATCCATTGGTCTATTGTGATATTAAACCCTTGTTCTGTTAGTTTACGTTGAGCGTAGGTGCGATAGGATTTTATCGACTTTTCTAATGAATAAAATACGATGTGGTCTAAACGTTCTTGTGTTGTCATGTTAAAATAATGATACAAATCTATTTGATATATCAATAATTACAAAAAATATTTTATATTATATTTATTCTACATTTAAAACCTATGAAAAGAAAAAGTTTCACAGGCTTCGCTTTAATAGCACTTGTCTGTTTTTCATGTACAAACAGGAATCCGGGAAAAGGATCTGAAAAGGAAAAGTTTAATGAAGTTACTTTCGAGTATGATTTAAATTATCTTAAAGGAAGAGATAGCGTTCTGGTTTTACAAAATAGTGCAGGTACCGGGCAGATAATTGTTTCGCCAAAATACCAGGGAAAGGTTTTTACTTCCACATCAGAAGGGCTTAACGGTAAAAGTTTTGGCTGGATAAATTATAATGCTTTTGATAAGGAAAAAGATTCGCATATGAATGCTTATGGTGGCGAAGACCGTTTATGGCTTGGGCCGGAAGGAGGGAAGTATTCAATCTTTTTTAAGCCGGGAACAAAAATGGAATTTGAAAACTGGCATACTCCAGCTGCATTTGATAGTGAAAACTGGAAGCTTGTATTTTCAGACCAAAAGAAAGTTTCGATGAGTAAAGAAATGAACCTGTTAAATTATGCAGGAACAAATCTTAATCTTCGAATTGAAAGGGATATCCTTATTTTAGAAAATAAAGATATAGAAAGCCTGCTCAAAATAACACTCACTGATCAGGTTAAACCGGTGGGGTTTAAAACTGTAAACACGATTATTAATACCGGAGATAAGGAATGGAACAAACAAACCGGAGCCCCCTGTTTATGGAATCTGGATATGTTTTCACCTTCTCAAAAAACAGTCATTGTTATTCCATACACAGAAAATACAACGGGAAAAGTAGCAACTACAGATTATTTTGGTGAAATTTCACAAAACAGAATTCAGTATAAAGATGGCATTTTATACTTCAGGGCAGATGGAAAGTCGAGAGGGAAATTAGGTATTCCTCCTGTCAGGGCTAAAAATATGGCAGGCAGTTACGACGCATCCGGTAATATTCTTACCATTACCTTATTTGATGTTAATAAAGATGCGACTTACTTAAACCAGGAGTGGACAACAGATAAAGATCCTTTTACCGGCGATGTGGTAAACGCTTATAACGATGGTCCTTTAGAAACAGGAACCCAAATGGGGCCATTTTACGAGATAGAAAGTGTTTCTCCCGCTGCATTTCTTAAACCCCGGGAGAAACTTGTTCATACACATCACGTGTTTCATTTTACAGGATCAAAAGCAGAACTTAATGTTATTGCGCAGAAGTTATTAGGAACTTCGCTTCAGCAAATAGAAACTGCATTTATTCAATAAGTTTGTTTATTGGAGATGCCGTTGTGATGGAAAGGAGATGATAAAGAATGTTTTCATGGAATCCTGTATAATTAAAGAGATTTTGCTTTTTATAACGCCTATTCTCTATTTTAGCCCGTAATTATGATTAAGAAAAGTCTTTCAATAGGATACCTTCTTCTGTTGCTTACATTAAATGCCGTTTCGCAACAATTACATGTTCTGCCACAGAATAAGGATTTGAAATACATGGGGCGGATTTCACACAGTCCGGACATTGCGGAATTGTACTGGTCAGGTTCGTCTGTGAAGATGAATTTTGAGGGAACAGCTGTAAAAGCTGTATTAAAAGATGAGCGGGCAAATAATTATCTGAACGTTATCATAGACAACGACAGTATTTATAAAATTAAATTAGATTCCGTTAAAAAAGAATATTCTCTGGCAGAACACCTTCCAAACGGAAAGCACAGCATAGAGTTAGTTAAGATAACTGAATACGACCGTGGTAAAACCGGATTTTACGGATTCGAGTTAAATAAAGAGGGGAAAATTTTGGATGCACCGGCCCCTCGAAAAAGAAAAATGGAATTTTATGGAAACTCTATTACCTGTGGTTATGCTGTAGAAGATGCGACAGGAGATTCTCCCGCGAGTCCGTTTGAAAATCACTATTTAAGTTATGCCGCCATTACTGCCAGGCATTTCGATGCAGATTATAATTGCATTGCTAAAAGTGGTATCGGAATAACAATCAGCTGGTTTCCTTACACCATGTCCACTGTTTTTGACCGCTTAAATCCTGATGATTCCTCTTCAAAGTGGGACTTTAAAAATTATACACCAGATATTGTTGTGATCAATCTGTTTCAGAACGATTCATGGTTGGTGAACATGCCGGAACATCCGGAGTTTAAACGATTGTTTGGCAGCAAAAAGCCTTCGGAAGATTTCATAATAGACTCATATACCCGTTTTGTAAAAACAATTCGTGAAAAATATCCTCATTCTGATATCATTTGTGCATTAGGAAATATGGACGCTACAAAAGAAGGATCCCCCTGGCCTGGATATGTTGTAAAAGCTGTGAAATCATTAAATGATAAACGGATTTATACCCACTTTTTCCCTTATAAAAATACGCCGGGGCATCCAAAAGTAACTGAACAGCAAGCAATGGCTCAGGATTTAATTGAATTTATTGAGCAAAACTTTCACTGGAATTAGTCTTATAAAAATATTCGGGAGCGTTTACTTCCCGATGTACAATAGTGGTAGGTAGTTCCAGGTGGTAAGCACCTGATGGAATCAGTCCGAATCCTCCATATCTTTCCATCAGTCTGAGCTGGGCTAACACATCTTCTCCGCAATGATTTTCCGGAAGTTCTTCCCAAAAATCGAACCCTCCGGTTTCCTTTAGTTTTGCTGTATTAAATAATACGCAGCCACCAACCCATGAAACTTTATACTTTTTCTGGTTTGCAGGATAAATAGCCAGCTTTTCTGCAACATGGAGAATATTTGCCGCATTATGCAAGGGATACCTGTTCCATTCTTCAGTTCCGGGCCGAACAATTTCGGGTTCAACCTTGTTTTCCCAAAAATTGATGTACTGCTGATGAGGCCTGTAATCGTTCAAATAGCTTAACCCTATCAAAGGCATTCCAACAAAGCCCGCATTCTCATCCTCAAGAGCAGTAAGCATTCTTTCTAAAACATCGGCTTCCAGTATAATGTCGTCGTCTAAAAATAAAGAATACTCTCCTGTTGCCTGTTCCAGTAAAAACTGTCGCTGATGGGCAATGCCCCTCGAAGGTAAATTTTGTAAAATTCTGACTGGGTTTTTATGTAACTCAAAAACACGTTTTATAGTTTGTATAGTGCCATCTTCTGCTACAGCCAAATCACTCTGATCGGAAATAATAAGTTCAAAATCTTTACAAGTTTGTGAAAGCAGGGCAGTAAGTGTAGCTGTAAGCGCATTTAGACGGTTGTAAGTGGGAATAAGAATTGAAATTTTCATTCTTTATGTTTCTGCTAAAATCTCTGAACGGTCTCTGAAAAAGAATCTCTTAAAACTTTGTTTTGTTTTTTTGAATTTGAAATAAGTTCTGCTACTGTCAGTTTTACTTCCTGAACTGTTACATCAGTAACAAATGAGGTTTCGTGTGTGCAAAAACCCCGATCTTCCTTATCGAATTGCTTCGAAGAAAGTCCGCATAAAGGGCAGTTAACAGTCCACGACATTAAAGTTCTGTTGTATGCAGTAGTCATAGGCAGGCCGGTTATGCCATTTCCGCATAAAAAAATACCGGCGGTAGGTGTTTTTACTGCCCTTGCTAAATGTAACGGACCGGTATCATTTGAAATTACAACTTCAGCAAGGGATAAAAGGCCTGTCATTCCATTTAACGTAAGTTTACCACACAAATCCTGAATCTTCTCTGAATTCCTGGCATTAGTTATAACTCCGGAGACAATCTCTTTTTCAGCAGACACTCCTGTTATACAAACTTGAAATCCTTCATTTGTTAAAAAATCTGCTATTTGACTGAAATTCTCTGCCGGCCATCTTCGTCTTACATCCGTTGCGCCCGGATGAATAACTGCTATTGGTTTGTTATGATTTGTAAGAACATTTGTTGCTTCATTAATGTCGCTTTGAAGTACAGTAACTACTGGTTCAATAGAAGTAGTTGTAGCTCCAACTTTTGAAACAACCTCCAGGTATCTTAAAATTTCGCTGAAATAATAGACATAAGGAACATTGATATCCAAATCTACGGCATCCGGAGTTTTTAAACCGGCATTTAATTTTGCCCCAAGGCGAAGTAAAAAGGGATTGGAGTTTTTGCCGCCCCCGTGTAACTGGAAAGCCATGTCAAATTCTTCCTTTTGCATTTCAGAAAAAAAGGTATTCACTTCCGCTATGTCGGCATTAAAATTTTCTTTTTCGCCCACGCCGGGATACGGAGGAACTACCACAACACGATTTACCGGACCGGCCCTGTCAGTTAAGAAATCTTTATGCCACTGTTTGCCCAGTAAGGTTAATTCCGCTTCAGGATAAGCTTCTTTTAAGGCTTGCAAGGCAGGAATTATAAAAATATAATCACCAAGCGCATTCGCCCTTAATACTGCTATTTTTTTAACCATGAATTTTTAAGCTTCGGTTTTCTCAGGAGCAGTGCATAAGCCGAGTAACTCTGCTTTTTCTATAATATGTCCCTGCATTTTTTCTTCTACTTCCTCTCTTTCAGAAGCTTTTGGAAGATCAAGCACGATATCAAGCGCATATAATCTGAACCAGTAATGATGAGTGCCTTTAAAATATTTCGGACAAGGGCCTTCGTAACCGAAACTATGATTATTGGCGAGTCCCTCTATGCCACCTGCGGGAACAGTGTTTTCATCTACTTTTGTCGTTTCAGACGGAATATTGAAAACCATCCAGTGCGTCCAGGGTTTGGGAGTTGCGTCTACATCTTCAAATATCAAAACAAGGCTTTTAGTTCCTGCCGGAACGTTTTCAAATTCTAAAGGCGGAGTAATATTTGGACCCAGGCAGGTGTAGGGTTGAGGGATTTCTTCGTTGTATTCGAAAACTGTTTTTATATTCATCTGATTGATTGTTTTTCAGTATCGAAACAGTGTTTTTATGTAAAAGGTTTATACGTTATTTAAATTTTTCTCCCTTAAAAGCTTAAATAAATCTGTGGGAACAATGTTAGTTAGCTGCTGTTAGTATTAAAACATAAGAAGCAAAAACTATGCAGGAAAATAACGAAGATTTCCATGGCAGACAAGGTCAGAGCCAGGATAAAAGCGTACAGGAACAGATTAACGAAAAATATAATGAGGGAGAAAACAGGAGAGAACCAACTGGTGAATCAGAAAATGAAGAGTCACATTGGTCGGGATATAATCAGGATAAAATTGATACTTCTGAGCAAGGGGTGGTAATGCCTGATACAGAATCTGATGAAGATGTAGTAAACTCTCAAAGCGCACAAGGAAACTACTCTTTTTCAGAAAATCCTCCTTTATACGGTGCTGATGACATCAGTGGAACCCGCCAGAATGATGTGAATCCGAGTAATGCTTATCGCGGCAAAGATGAGCAGAAAAAGAATGCGGAAAATGTAGGCGGTACAAGTGCTGAAGATATTTAAATAGGGTAGACTGTCCAAAAACAGTAATGATGATTTTTGGACAGTCTCTTGAATTAATCTTACAAATCTATCTTTTTATGTTCACCTACCTGGTACGGATTTCCGGCCAGGCCGGCCTTTACAACCAGCAGTATTTGCGACATGATAGAATCCGGTGCATCCCAGTATTCAACCTTGTGCGGAACTACTTTCAGAAGTGCGATGTTCGGATCATTTTTCCCGTCGGCAAACCATGCCTTAAACATTTCGGTCCATAATTCATCAATTTTTTCCTTATCTGCCGATAAGCTTGCTTCTCCCGTTACTGAAACATACAGATTATTCGGATGATCGGTATAATTTATATTTACCGTTCGGGTTGTAGTAATTTCTTCCGATTTGATAGAATCCTTTTGTGTTAAGAACCAGATTACGCCATCGTCTTTTATTGGAAAAGTGTACATAGGCCTGCTATGCGGTTCTCCTTTAGTATCATTGGTGGTCAGCATAGCTATTTTAACATCCTTGACCCTGTCAGATAGTTCCCTCACTTTTTTTATTCTCTCAATTTCATTGAGTTGTTCCTGAATTTCCTGAGTATTCATAAGCAAAATTTTTAGGCAGCTATATTTATAAATACCAATGCCTTAATTTTGTTTAGGAAGATTGAAAATCAGAACGTACTGCGATTGTGGAATAGTCGCCGGTAAATTGATTACTTATACTGGCACAAATAAGAAGTTTGCCCAACAGAACGTACTTTGAATTTTACATCAGCCGGAACTTTAAACTGCTCACCCTGTTTAAAAGATTTCCAATCAGATTCTCCGGGTAATAAGGCTATTAACGTACCTTCAATAACTATCATAGTTTCTTCTGTAGAAGTGCCAAATTCATATTCGCCCTCATCCATTACTCCGATAGTTGATTTTCCGTTGAGTGATTCGTAACCTAACGATTTTACTTTGCCGTCAAAATATGCATTAACTTGTATCATGTTATTTTCTTTGCGGCTAAAATACGCAAGAGAATTAAAAAAATTGGCGTCAACTTTAATAGGGAAGATTTAATAGAAAGTCGTTCAGTATCCTGTTAAGCGTTTGCTCACGGGGAAGAACAATTTCATCATATAACAGGGGCCACGACTTGTATTTTTCTTTGTGATGCTTCAGCATATTTGAATAGGCCATATAAACACATTGTTCTACTAATTTCAGGCTTTCCTTATCAGCAGAAATACTTTTCAGCGAGAATTCTGTTTTTGTTTTAAGCCTTGTCATAACTACTCCGCTTATATTATTTACTGTATAATCAGTAATAACTACAAAACTTCTGACAGCATTTACAGGATAACTGATATCAAATGAAAAATCAACAATACTATGGAATTGTGATTCATTGATGCATTCTTTATTAATATAAAATTCTTCCAGATTAGTTTCCTTTTCTTTCAACAGAATGGCTTTCATCTTTTCTAACAGTTATTTCTCATAATCCCCATACTGCTGTCAAGATACTTTTATATTCGTTTCAATTTAGAGGGTAACGCTTTTATTACTATTTTTCCAAACCTAAAAAAGAGCTTCTTGTTTAATGGAAGGTCTTGTAAATAATGTTTATGATAAGAAAATTACCTCTTTTATTTCTGTGTTTTTTAATGCTCAATTCTGCTTGCCGGAAAGATGATAAAATAAAAGATCAAACAAGTAGCAGGATGTCTGCAGACTACGACGGCAGTTTTATCCGGTCATATTATGATTTAACCTGTAAAATTGTAAAGAATACTTCCGGTTTCTTTCCTACACAGGCTTCCAGGGCTTATGCTTATATATCATTGGCGGTTTATGAAGCAGCTGTTCCGGGTATAGATCTGAATGCAAGTCTTGCAGGGCAGATAAATGGATTAAGCAACAACTCGCTTCCGAAACCCGAGGCTGGACTGGAATATAACTGGGCTATCGCAGCAAATGCGGCAACTTCAGATATGATGCGGAAAATGTTTGAAATCAAAATTTCTTCTGAAAATCTGAATGACATTAAAGCATTGGAAATGGAAAATAAAACAAACCTTGCAAATGGAGTAAATACCGATGTTGTAATCCGTTCAGAAGCATTTGGAAAAGCAATTGCTGAAGCGTTATATGAATATTCTAAAACGGATGGCGGGCACCAGTCCTATCTTGACCCTTTTAAACCTCAGTTTACTTCGCCAGCCGGCGATGATCAATGGGTTCCTACTGGTTCTGCAAAATATCCTGTTAGCCCTAAATGGGGAGAAAACAGGCCATTTCTTACTTCCAATATAACTCAAACAGAACCGGCTCCTTGTTATCCTTTTTCTTTTGAAACAAATTCGGATTTATATAAAGACGCTTTAGAGGTATATAAGCAGGTTAAAAATAATACAGAAGAACAGGTTTTAATAACAAAATTCTGGGCAGACGATCCGTTTAACACCTGTACACCTACAGGACATACCGTAAATATTTTAACACAGCTTTTAGAAGAAAATAATGCTTCTTTAGCTAAAACTGCTATTGCATACGGTAAAATGGGAATTGCTGAACACGACGCGTTTATTGCCTGCTGGAAATGTAAATACAAAACAAATCGCTTACGCCCGGTTACTTATATTCAAAAATATATCGACACTTCATTCACTACTGTTATCGGTACTCCACCTTTTCCTACCTATGTTTCAGGCCACTCGGCAGAAATAGGAGCGGGGAGCGAAATCTTTACTGATCTGTTTACTAACGGTGACGGAAAATATAAGTTTACAGACCGCTCACAGATCCAGTACGGTTTTGAAGCCCGAAGCTGGAACAGTTTCGACGAGATGGCGAAGGAATGTGCCGATTCAAGATTTTATGGAGGTATTCACTTTAAACAGGATAACGATCTTGGATTGGTACAGGGGAAACTTATAGGGAAAAATATTAATAAAATGATAAAATGGCCAAAAGGAGTATAAACTACCCTGTATTATCGGCTATTTTATTATTTTTTCTTGCCCAGTGTACCAGCCCGTATAAAACAGAAAAAGCTAAAAAGGATGCTTCTGTAATTGCCCGGATGGAATGTGAATCGAGGCAGTTTACACACAAAAAGTTTTTACTTGCCGACAAGTATAGTGCATTGGATAATAAGGTTATCAGGCACGAAATAAACCAAGATGAATCTGACAGTATCCGAAGAAAACTGGACAATGAAAAGGCGGTTCTGTTGAAAGAATCGCAGGTAAAGTCTGATTCGCTGCTTCACTATCTCAGAAAAATCTGGAAAGAAGATTATCCTTCTAAATCCGACAGGGCGCTTTTAGACTCACTCACGCAGATTGAATTAAAGAAAATATGCACATTGGATAGTCCGTAATAATGATTGGCTATGTGTTTCTGTTTCTATTTCGATCATCAATTTCAAAAATTTGAACTAATTTCACGTTATCCAGGTAGTTTCAATATAAATTGCCTGGAATTTTAGATGGATGAAATTAAACAAGCTCAGCTCAGAACAGTTGATGTAATACGTTATGTTACTCCTTTGCGTGAAGGAGGTTCATTACCCGCTATTGCCGAAGCGGATGATGAGTTTTTATATGTGCTGAAGTTTCGGGGTGCGGGCCAGGGTGTAAAAGCGCTGATAGCCGAACTTATTGGTGGCGAAATAGCACGGGCACTCGGGTTAAAAGTTCCGGAAATTGTATTTGCTAATCTGGATGAAGCCTTTGGCCGTACCGAACCGGATGAAGAAATTCAGGATTTGCTCAAAGCCAGCACCGGGCTTAACCTGGCTCTTCATTACCTTTCGGGAGCAATTACTTTTGATCCGGCAGTTACAAAACTGGATCCTAAACTTGCCTCGCAAATTGTATGGTTAGATTGCCTGTTAACAAATGTCGACCGTACTGCCCGTAATACCAATATGCTTACATGGCATAAAGAATTATGGCTGATAGATCATGGTGCTTCCTTGTATTTTCATCATTCGATGCAAAACTGGAAAGAACACGCTGTTCGACCTTTTTTACAGGTTAAAGATCATGTATTACTTCCTTCGGCTGCCGAACTTGATTCGGTTGATGAAGAGTATCATTCGCTTCTTACTCCAGACCGGATTCGTTCGATAGTTGCCTTAATTCCGGAGGAATGGCTTACAGGAGAATTTGAATCTTCCGCAGAACACCGAGAAGTTTATACTCAATTTTTAGAAACACGGATAGCATCATCAGAAATATTTGTAAAGGAAGCAAAGTATGCAAGAGAATCACTTATTTGAGTATGCTGTTATTCGTGTAGTGCCACGTGTGGAACGGGAAGAATTTTTGAATATCGGTGTTATTCTGTATTGCCTTAAGCAAAAATTTCTACAGATACGGTTCAATTTGGATGATAAGCGGCTGCAGCTTTTTTCAGAAAGTCTGGATATTAAGGAACTGGAAGAACATCTTCTTTCCTTTAGCAGAATTTGTGAGGGAAGCAGGGAAGGAGGGCCTATTGCTAAATTGGATCCGGCATCGCGGTTTCGCTGGCTTACAGCAACAAGAAGTACGGTAGTACAAACTTCAAAAGTTCATCCCGGTTTTTGCAAAGATGCAACTGAAACGCTCAACCGGCTTTATAATCAGCTTGTTCTGTAAATTGTTCGAATGTTCTTATCACCGGAAAATAAATAAAAACAGTTATGGAATGGGAAACAAAAAATAATCAATTAGTTAAAAGCTTTGAATTTAAAGACTTTGTACAGGCTTGGGCTTTTATGACTAAGGTTGCAATGGCAGCAGAAAAGATGAATCATCATCCAAACTGGACAAATATTTACAATAAAGTAGAAATAAAGCTCAGCACACACGATGCAGGAGATACTGTGACAGATAAAGACAAGGCTTTGGCGAAAGTAATAGATAGCCTGGCATAGCAGAGGTGGCGACGATGTTCTGAGTGCAGCTACTGCGGGAAAGTTGGCTCTGAAATGGTGAAAACGATAGTTGTTCAGGGAAAATTGTTATTTTGATCCACTTTACCAATTATACCTGTATTTATGAAACTTTACCTCTGGAAAAACCTGTTATCGGTTTTACTGATTACAGTAAGTATTAGCGCTTGTAAAAAGGATAAACCGCAGAACAATGTCGTTGAACCACCTCCATATAAGCCTGATACAACAGCCACATTTACGGGTTTGCCTGTTTTTAATATCCGTACAGTTGGCCCTGTAACCTCCAAAGAAGATTATGTAAGCGGCAGTTTAAGCATCAACACCAACTCTTTATATGAGCAGGAAACGACTCAGATTGCCCTGCAGATTAAAGGAAGAGGCAACTCCACCTGGTTTTTGCATCCAAAAAAACCATACCGGCTTAAGTTTAAGGAAAAAGCAAAAGTTTTAGGACTGCCAGCCGCCAAGAACTGGGTACTTCTTGCCAATTATTCAGATAAAACTTTAATGAGAACCGGACTGGCGTTTGAATTAGGAAAGCAAATGCAAGCTGATTTTACTCCGGATGTAAGGTATGTAGAAGTTTTTATGAATGGAGAGTATTTGGGCAATTATACACTTACACAACAGGTAGAAGTTAATGAGAACCGCGTAAATATAAAGGAACTTAAACCTGAAAATACTGCCGAGGCTGAAATCACCGGTGGCTATCTTGTCGAGCTGGATGAAAGAAAAGATGAAGAAAATTTATTTACTACCGATAGAGGGCTGCCTATGACAGTTAAAGAACCGGAAGATATTACGGAAGCGCAGTTCAATTACATAAAGAATTATATCCAGTTAACAGAAAACGTATTATTTTCCCCTGATTTCGCCGATCCTCAGAAAGGATATGCAAAATATATCAATGTCGATTCCTTCATCAACTGGTTTTTAATAGAAGAGTTGTTTAAAAACCAGGATTCCCAGAAGTACAGCAGCATGTTTTACTATAAAGATCGTGGCGGAAAATTGGGAATGGGCCCTATCTGGGATTTTGATCTTTCAATAGGCAATGTAGATTATTCAGACGCTACATATCCCACAGGCTGGTGGGTAAAAGATGGTTTATGGTTCAAAAGACTTTTTGAAGATCCTGCATTTCGTAAAAAGGTAAAAAAGCGCTGGGATGAAATAAAGGTGAAGGAAGTTCCGGCAATGTTTACGTATATAGATAGTACCGCAAAATACCTGCAGAAATCGCAGGAACAGAACTTTTCAATCTGGCCTATTTTAAATATGAAAGTCTGGCCAAATCCTGTAGTTTTAGGTACTTATCCGGCAGAAGTAAACCATATTAAAGAATGGCTGACAACACGCATTGATTGGTTGGATGCTAATATTGAGTTATAACAGTGTATAATGAGAATAATAATATCAGTAAACTGATCTTAACTCAAAACGGAAGCAGCTATCGATGCTAATAAGATGAAATGTAACATTAACAGATTTTTGTAATTTCTTTCTCGTGGTTAATTTTTTGTCTTATACTTAAACCGGATCTGATTATATTCAAAACCTGGAATACGCTGTTAATTTTGTTTCCTTGTCTTTATGAAATTCAGATCAACATATAAAGCTGCACATTTAGTAGCAGCAACTATAGAATCACATTTTGCACAGCATGTAGAAGAAGCACTGAAAGCAGGCGAGCAGAATATTGCCCCAGTCCCTTCTGTTGAAACAATTGAATCAATTATTGACGTTGGATTTTGGGCAAGCCTTCGGCGGGAAGAAGGGCACTCCCCTAAAATATCGCTGGCATATACGTCGCCGGATCAGGTTGAACAGCCCTTAACTTTTGCTAAGAAACTGCCGTTTAATCCACAGGTTCTTACGAAACTGGCACCGGGAGTTGAACGGCCCGGAATTCACTTAGGCGTGTGGAACGACGGAGATGGTTTATATTTATGGGGAACAACACGATCAATTCCCGGTATTTGCTTTGTTCTTGAACTTATTGAACCTGGTTTACTGATAATAAAGCACAGGCGTTTCAGCGGCTTTGGCAAATTTGTAAACGTAGCCATTCTTAAAGGAGACGAGATAAAAATTGTGGATGAACAAAGTGGAAACCTTCCCGATTGCCCGAAACTGTTAACTTCACTGCTTAGTTTCAGTTCTACATCTTCATGGAACGATTCAGTAAACATACTTGTTCAGCTTGCTGCCTCTATGCGGGCTCACGGCCGGGGAGGAACGCTGCTGGTCGTTCCATCGGGTACGAGTGACTGGAAGAATTCTATTGTACATCCAATTTCATATCCTGTTGTTCCGGCATTTAAAGGATTATCTGATTTAATGCTGCACAGTCAGGAGGATAAAAACAAACCTCAATGGCAGGCAACGCTTACCAGATTAGTTGATACGGTTGCAGGTTATACGGCTATTGACGGTGCTACCGTTATTACTGATAAGCACGAACTGCTGGCATTCGGGGCAAAGATTGTACGATCTGATAAAGGAAAACCGGTAGAACAAGTAATTTTAACGGAACCGATAATAGGAGGAGAAGCAAGCGTTATACATCCTGCCCAAAACGGCGGTACAAGACACCTTTCAGCAGCACAGTTTGTATCTGATCAGCGTGATTCTATTGCTTTGGTTGCCTCTCAGGACGGTAAATTTACTATTTTCGGCTGGTCGCATTGTGAAGAAATGGTCCATGCCCATCGTGTGGATTCTTTGTTAATGTAATCTTAACTTGTTATTTATACTGCTTAAAAAGGGTGTTTTAACTCTTTTTCAGGAAGTTAAGTATGTGTATGTTAATCTTCATAAACAATTTATGTTATGGGGAAATTTCCAAAGCATACTGAGGGCAGCACTGTTGTAAATTCTTTTTCTGTCACCTTAAAAGAAGGTGCAGTAGATTGTGAAATAGCTGAATATTGGCATCCGCTGCATATTACTTCTGTTTCCTGTGAGAATAAGGAAAAAAGGATCATCACACGCACAGTAGGAATATCCAAAACAGATCAGACAAACTTTACTTCCAGTATTAAAGGCACTTTAGGCATAAAAAATCTGTTAGCATTAGAGTCCGAGTTAAAATCTTCGAGAAATATTACAATTACTACCCAGAATTCTGTTACAGACAGTCTTGAAAAAGAATTTGCTGCACCTCCCTGCAAGGAAAAAAATATCGCGGTTTACCAGCTGGTAAGACAATACGAGTTTATTGTAAAAAAGCCTAAGAGATTCGGAATATTTAAAGAAAGGATTAAAAAAGTAATTGTAAAAGATTACCTGGATGTGTACGATGATGTTACCGAAATAATAGCTAATTACGAAGAATGTGATTGTCAAAAACCGTTACAAGAAGAAAAGTACTACACCGTATCGGGCCAGCTAAATAACCTGCATACCACTACCTATATTGGAATAACTAATGGAAAACTCAAGATATGGAATCAAGAAGTTCCTATACCTTCCGGATCTTCAGCTTTTAAAAACCAACGCGTCAGAATAACTAACAAGGATATACCGGAGTACCTGAAGTTTATTGCCGGGTTAGAAGATGAGTTTTATGATCTAGACATAACTTCTGTAACAGAGGATAAGGGTGATTTAAAAGTTAATAGCGAATCCGCATCTGAAAAAAAATCTTCGGGGGCTGTTCTAACTCCTGACGATTTTATTAACCAGCCTGAGGTATTGAAAAGCATTCAGAAATTAAAGGTAAAGTTTGGTGAGAATTACGAAAAATTGAAAGTTTCGGATGTATTGGATCAGTACGGAAATCAATATGTGGATCTTGTTCAAAAGGGAGGTGGAGTATTGGGAGTGGCTCTGGCGGGTTATACATATGTATTAGAGGAGGCGGGAATTCGTTTTTTGCGCCTGGCCGGAACCAGCGCTGGAGCAATAAATACAGCATTGCTCGCTTCAATTGATGGAGTAATCGATTCTCCCGACGGTACCCGTCTCCATCACAAGAGTGGGAAAAAGTCAAAGCGAATTCTGCAATATATTACGAGCCTTAATTTTTTTAACCTGGTAGATGGCCATCCCTTTGCCCGCTGGATTATTAAGAATTTCATTACCAATAAATCGTTCACTAAGCAGGTAAAACAGGTTGCGTCCTTCATTCTGGGTTCTTTATTGGTTCTGCTTTTTTGTAATACCCTTTTTTTAGGATTGAGTTATAAGTACGACTGGGCAGACACACTTGCCAAAATTACCTTTGTTCTTACCGGCTTTAATATTCTGTTAATTGCTGCAATAACTTTTTACTCTTCTTTTCTTTTCAGCCGTTTACGTTCCTGCGGTTATGGTATTAATCCCGGCAAGTTTTTTTACGAGTGGATAAAGAATATACTGATTGAAAATAACGTGCATACTATAAAAGATCTGCAGGATAAAATGGAAGTGCCCATACCTGGGATCCGGCTTAGAAAAGCTCATCCTACAGGCATAGATGGTTTGAATGGAGATGTAACTTTTATTACTTCAGAACTTGTTAGTCAAAATAAAATTGAGTTTCCGAGAATGTGGAACCTTTTCCGATCAGATCCTGATGCTTTACATCCGGCTCGTTTTGTGCGTGCTTCCATGTCCATTCCCATATTTTTCGAATCGCACATGATACCGGATATCGATCGTAGCGACCCTGCGATAATGGAAGCATGGAAAGAATATTTTGGAGTAGATCAGGAAGATATACCGCATATCGCACGATTTGCAGACGGAGGAATGTTATCAAACTTCCCTGTAAATATTTTTTATAATCCGAAAGTGGTAGAGCCCCGGATACCAAGTTTTGGAATTAACCTGGACGATTCTGAACCGGATACTATCGATGGAAGTGATGCGTACACCTGGAGTTTGAGTAATTATGCCGGTCGTATAATAAATACAATGCGCAATTATTATGATAAAGACTTTATGATGAAGAATAAAGTATTTACAAAAGGTATAGGCAATATCAAGTTAAGTGAATTCAACTGGCTTAATTTTTTTATTTCTGACGATGATAAGAAACGGATGTTTGTAAAAGGCGCTGAAGCGGCCTGTGATTTTCTGCTGAATTTTAACTGGGAAGAGTATCAGCAAAAACGGATTGAAATGCAGCAGATGATTGAACAGGGCCAGAAAAAGCAGGAAGAAAAGAAAAATGCCTTTAACAAAACAAGTTTCAGAAGCTTTATTCTGGAAGATGAGGATAAATTGGATGATCCGGATCTGACGAATGAAAATTTGAATGTAAATGTTTAACAATACTCGCTATGTTTATATTTGACCAGATGTGGCTGTATTTTACAGCTTGTTTTACACTGTTTTTGCTTACAAGCTGGATAATGAAGCGGCAAAGCCGTTATTTTTTTACAATGGGTCATACCCGGCAGCGGTTTAGTATTTTTGACCTTGAGTTTCCGGCAACTTCCGCGGAGCTTATAAAACTGATCAAAGGAATTGATGAATTACCCAATGCAAATGAAGCGAAGGTCTCAAAAACTGCCTTGCGTTCGCAGCTGTTAACAGACTTTCTGTTTATGCTTGCAGTGTATCCCGCTGTTTTCATGCTCTGTATGAAAACGGCTTCCAAAATGCAGTCTACAGGCCAGGCTGTTTTTGTCGTATTAGCTTACCTGCAGGTGCTGCCACTTTTATTTGATGTTATTGAAAACTGTTATTTGCTGAATAAGTTAAAGCAGCCGGTAGAATCTGCTGCTGATGTTCACCGTGCTTACCGTTACATGGTTATTGCAAAATGGGCGATTGCCTGTACAGGCGCAGTAACGGCTTTTTCCGGCCTCACTTATTTCTGGGTTACCGGAAGCTATCATGAAAACTCAGTTGTTTTCTTTGTAATAATGCTTATTGAAATCGTCTTGTTCGTAATGGTAAGTCAAAAAAAGAAAAAGGTATCTTATTGACTTTTCTTACTGCTTTCAATGTTTGGTAAAAATCCGGTTAAAAGGCCAATTAAAGGCAAAAATGAACAGAGGTAAAACACATGGCTGATACTTGTTTTATCGGCCAGGTTACCTAAAAGTGCCGATCCTAATCCTCCCATTCCAAAGGCAAAGCCAAAAAATAAACCCGCTACCAAACCTACTTTGCCCGGTATAAGTTCTTGCGCATATACTAAAATCGCAGAGAAAGCAGAAGCTAAAATCATCCCGATAGGAACAATTAATACACCTGTCCAGAACAGGTTGGCATACGGAAGCAGTAAAGCGAAGGGAGCCGTTCCCAGAATAGAAACCCATATTACATATTTTCGCCCGATACGGTCGCCGATTGGGCCGCCGGCCAAGGTTCCGGCTGCTACAGAAAACAGGAAAACAAACAAGTAAATCTGTGAGGTTTGTACAGAAATATGAAATTTATCAATAAGGTAAAAAGTAAAATAGCTGGTTAAACTTGCCATGTAAAAGTACTTGGAGAATATAAGCACGAGCAAAATAATAACCGACATAACGATTCTGCTCTTAGAAAAGGTTGATGTATTAACAGTGACGTTTTGCTGTTTTTTTGCCGATTGTGTTAATATTCGACCTTTGTACCATTTGCCTACCGTGCTTAAAATCACTATTGCAACTAAGGCAATAATTGAAAACCAGATCAGGCTGAACTGGCCGTAAGGAACAATAATCCACGCCGCCAGTAACGGACCTATTGAACTTCCTGCATTTCCTCCCAGTTGAAAAACAGATTGGGCTAAGCCTCTTTTTCCTCCGGAGGCCATGTGTGCCATCCGGGAAGCCTCGGGATGGAATATAGAAGATCCTACACCAACAAGCGCTACGGAAACCAGCATCAAATGAAAGTTATTAGAAACAGAAAGAATAATGAGGCCTGTTAGGGTGAATCCCATTCCGGTTGCGAGTGAAAACGGTTGCGGTTTTTTGTCTGTATATAAACCTACAAATGGTTGCAGTAAAGATGCTGCCATTTGAAAAGTTAATGTGATTAATCCGATCTGAGAAAAGCTGAGATGGTAATCCCTTTTTACAATCGGATAGATAGCAGGAATTAAAGATTGGATGGTATCGTTTAATAAATGAGAAAAACTGATAGCAAAAAGAATTGGAAATACGGTTTTTTCAGCGAGATCTTTAGATACGGTAGCGGTGTTCATTCAACAAAAATAGGAGCAAATGCACATAGCCTTGTGATACTTTGCAAGGCCCTGAACTTTTTTACTTAATACAGATAATCTAATAACTTACATTAACTAATACCGGAAAATGATCTGAAGGATATTTTCCATGATAAGAGTCTGTAAGAATACCCCATTTATTTACTTTAAAATGCTTGCTTATAAACACATGATCTATAATTTCATTACTATCAGATTTACCAAAAGCATTGAAGGAACCATTATTGGCATAAGGATGTTGCGCTTCTTTATATGAATCTTTTAATGATCCTGAATTGGCTATCGTTTTATACCATGAAGATTGTTGCCCACCGTTAAAATCCCCCGTCAGTATAACAGGTTCGTTTCCGGCGATAGTTTTTATTTTCTGCAATATTAGATTCGAACTTTCTTCACGGGCTTTTATTCCCTCATGGTCAAAGTGTACATTGAAAAAGTAGAACTTTTTATTGGTTTTTTTATCCTGCAAATAAACCCAGGAACAAATGCGGAAACAACATTTGGCATCCCACCCCAATGAAGGTTTATCCGGAGTTTCAGACAACCAGAAATCGCCATGTTTTAACAGATTAAAGTGCTCTTTCTTAAAAAAGATAGCCGAGTGTTCTCCTTTGTCTTTTCCGTCATCACGCCCGGCACCGTAATATACATAAGCCGGTAAAGCTTCGTGGATATCGTCTAGCTGACTTTTTAATCCTTCCTGTGTGCCAAACACATCAAAATCATGAAAACGTATTAGCGAAGCAACAACCGGCACACGGTCCGTCCATAAGTTACCCGTATCACTTTCGTTTTCATATCTCAAATTATAACTGCCTATTGTTAACTGCTGGCTATAAGCAAGCGTACTGAAAATGGATAAGAGAAGGCTTAGCAGGAAGAATTTTAATTTCATGAGACTGGTTTTAATAATAAATAACATCGCTGTAAAAGGATTTATTGAAAATATTGTTCAATAAAAACAAACTTAAAACGAATAATAGTATAATTGAGAAAAATCAGGTAAATATTATGTTAGTGATCAGAAATTATAATGAGTTTGAAAAGCATTTAGGTAAAGAAATAGGAGTGTCTTCCTGGCATGTTATTACTCAGCAGCAGATCAATTTATTTGCTGATGCAACATTGGATCATCAATGGATACATACTGATGTAATAAGAGCGGAAACGGAAAGCCCTTTCAAGGCAACTATTGCTCATGGCTACCTCACTTTATCGCTTATTCCTTATTTATGGAAGCAGTTGGTAGATGTTCAGAATCTCAAAATGGAAATCAATTACGGTATAGAAAATCTGAGGTTTGCCCAGCCTGTAGTTGTAAATAGTGAAGTCCGTTTAAAAGTTAAACTTAATTCGATTGTTAATTTACGTGGAATAACAAAAGCTACATTAGGTATTGAATTAGAAATAAACAATCAAAAGAAACCTGCTTTAAGCGGTGAAGTTATCTTTCTGTATCATTTTATTGATTGAGACTTTTATGGTTGAAAAGATCAGAACCGCTCTTATTATCCTTTTTCTAGGTGCTCTTACAGTTTGTAAAGCACAATCAGAACAGAAAAAGCCGTTATTTAAGGCACTGGTACTTTCTGAAAATGGCGGCCATCATATTTTATACTCTAATGTGGCCAAAACATGGCTTAACAAGCTGGCTGCCGACAGTAATTTTACAGTTGATTATATTGAAAATACGGATACCATAGAGGAAGCATTCTTAAACGGGTATCAGCTTTTTATCCAATTAGATTATCCGCCATACGGCTGGAAAGAGAAAGCTGTTAATGCTTTTCAAAAATACATTACAGAGGGGCACGGAGGCTGGATCGGCTTTCACCATGCCACATTACTCGGGGAGTTTGACGGTTACCCGATGTGGCACTGGTTTTCTGAATTTATGGGCGGTATCCGTTTTAAAAATTACATTGCTGATTTTGCTTCCGGTAAAGTAAATGTAGAAGATAAACAACATCCGGTTATGAAAGGAATACCTGCATCATTTATTATAGAAAAAGATGAATGGTACACCTACAATAAAAGTCCGCGTGCCAATGTACATGTTATTGCCAGTGTTGATGAATCTTCCTATAAACCCGCAAGGGATATAAAGATGGGAGATCATCCGGTAATCTGGACAAATGAACACGTAGCAGCAAGAAATATTTATATTTTCACGGGGCACTCACCCGATCTGTTTAAAAATCCGGTTTATACTTCGATTTTCAAAAATTCGATCTTTTGGGCAGCAAGCAAATAATTAATAAAAACAGAAACATTAAAAATTATTAATAATATATGAAAAGACGGGATTTTGTAAGAACATCCGTACTGGGATGTTCGTTAGCAGGAATTGCTCCTGTAATCAGTAAAGCTTCTGAAATAACAGAATCAATGGAAAAGCAATCGCTTGAATTTTATGAGCTGAGGGTTTATACCCTGAAAAACGAGGCGCAGCAAAAACTGGTAGAAGATTATTTTAAAAATGCAGCTATTCCTGCTTTAAATAAAATAGGCAGCCGTAATGTAGGTGTTTTTACCGAACTCAAGCCGGAAGGGTTTACCAAACTCTACGCCCTTATTCCTTATAAATCCATGGATGACTTTTTAAGAAGCAGCGAAAGATTAAGTCAGGATAAAAAATATGCACAGGCTGCCGCCGCTTATCTGAATGCCCCGGCAACAGCTCCTGCTTATGAACGGATTGAAAGCTCATTATTAAGGGCCTTTACAGGAATGCCTAAAATAGAAGTGCCGTCAAAAAAATCAAGAATATTTGAACTTAGAAGATACGAAAGTCCAAGTGAAAGTGCAGGTAAAAAAAAGATAGAAATGTTTAACACCGCTGGCGAGATTAGCATTTTTAAAAGAACAGGGCTTACTCCTGTATTTTTCGGTGAAACCCTTATTGGCCCTCAACGTCCTAATCTTACTTATATGATTACGTTTGATGATATGGACGAGCATGACCGTAACTGGAAACAGTTTGGCAGTGATCCTGAATGGAAAAAAATCAGCAGCATGCCCGAATATGCAGATGCTAAAATAATTTCACATATCAATGCCACGTTTTTAAAGCCTGTTGAATTTTCGCAGATATAAAAGTACTTTGCTTGAAATGCGCCCGCTGTATTGAAGTTTCCGACAAGTAATAATAGGGTGTCTTAATAATTTCTACCATATTTTCCACCAGGGTTTCTCCTTTTCAGGAAGAAGGTCTGGTGTTTGACTATTAGAAGCCTTTTTAATAATTCTTTCTTTGCTGATATGCCAGATCGAAGACCTTTCCATATTTATACTATGGTACTTTGTATAATCAGAAATTTTTTTCTTAGCTGCCTGCATCTTATAATCTTCCCAATTGACGGCCAAAGCATTAAATCCGGGATTTGCCTTAAACACCTCATCAATAATAAACTCTGTTTTACCATCCTGCTGCTCAATTATACGTTTTAGATAGTCGGCGTTCAATGTATCCAGGCTATCTGCGTATTGTATTTGAATTTCTCTTCTTTCTGCTACAGTCAATCTCGGAATTTCTAATATCGAAGTGTTTACTTTTTCAAGGAGTTTCAGTTTTACTGTAAGTTTTTCGATTTCTTCTTTGGTGTAGCTTGTCTCAAAAGTTCCCTGCAGTTCATCATTGATAAGAACGCTGTCAAGAAGCGTAGTGCTGAAAAACTCTTCATTGATTTTGTCGTAAAAGAACCTTTCATTAATATAATTAAAAGGTTTTGTCATCGCCATTGTAAGCCATTCAGTATTTTTTTCCTGACTCATGAAATAATTTAATTGATCGCCAAATTAGAAAATAGGATATATTACATTCTCTGTAGGCGATGTAATTGTTACAATAATAGCATTTGAGCAAAATGCAGGTTAAAAATATTCCTTTCTGATTTTCAGGAGATCTTCCGGAGTATCTACGGCAAGTGTTTCAATATCAGTAACAGCAACACGAATTTTATAGCCGTTTTCTATCCAGCGAAGCTGTTCCAATGCTTCTGCTTTTTCTAATGCAGAAAGGGGTAATTGTGTTATCGCAAGCAGGCTATCTGTACGGTAGCCATAAATCCCGATATGTTTATAGTAGATTGTATTTTTTAACCACTCTGACATTTCTTTTCCCCGGAAATGGGGGATAGGGCTGCGACTGAAATAAATAGCTTCAGAACGCTTATTTAACACAACTTTAGGAGAATTTGTATTGGTAAGTTCTTCCGGGCTGTTTATTTCTTTTACTAAAGTAGCTAAAGTGGTGTCCTCATCGGCAAAGCAGGTACAAACCAGGTCAATTTGTATAGGATTGATAAAAGGTTCATCGCCCTGGATATTTATTATAACATCAAAGCCCGGAAGTTTCTTAGCAACTTCTGCACACCGGTCGGTTCCGCTCTGATGTGCGGCTGAAGTTAAAATTGCTTTATAACCAAGTTCATGAAGGTGCAAAAGAATCCGCTCATCATCCGTTGCAACTACTACTTCATCCAGCTTTTCTGATTTTAATGCCTGTTCATAAACCCGTTGAATCATTGTTTTCCCTTCAATATCAGCTAAGGGTTTTCCCGGAAAGCGGGTAGAAGCAAAACGGGCAGGTATTATTCCAAGAATGGCACTTTTCTTCATTTTAATTCAAATGTTTAGTTGCTCTCCGGATATCAAATTTTCTCTTTTTAAAATAGGAGTGATTAGAATAAGCCGTGCGTTTCGCGTTCTATACTTTGTATTATGTATCCCAGATCTTCCGGATTGTTTGCAAAGTCAAGTTTGTCTTTATCTAAAATTAATAGTTTTCCTTCTTTGTAACCGTCAATCCACTTTTTGTATTTGTCGTTCAGTTTAGAGAGGTAGTCGAGGCGAATACCGGCTTCGTATTCACGGCCTCTACGCTGAATGTTGTTTACCAGAGTTGGAACAGATGCTTTAAGATAAATCAGCAGATCGGGTGGCTTTACAAAAGATATGATATTATCGAATATTGCCCGGTAATTTTCGTAATCGCGTGTCGTCATTAACCCCATATCATGAAGATTTTCAGCAAAAATGTAAGCGTCTTCATAAATGGTCCGGTCCTGGATAATATTCTGTTTGTTTTTCTGAATATCAATCAACTGTACAAAACGGCTGTTCAGAAAATAGATCTGTAAATTAAAACTCCAGCGTTTCATGTCGCTGTAAAAATCCTCTAAATAAGGATTATTCTCTACAGTTTCGAATTGCGGCTCCCAGCCTAAATGTTTTGAAAGTAATTCAGTGAGCGTAGTTTTGCCTGCACCAATATTTCCTACTATTGCAATGTGCATCTGATAAATAGAATTGAAAATTAAGATTTAACCCAAAAACTGGTTTAATATCGACAAAAACAAGCTTATTATATAATTTAGACTGCTTTTTTATTAAAAACTTTTAAATCCGATAATCTCTCTCACTTCCTTAATTGTTTTCGAAGCACTTTCCCGGGCCTTTTCTGCGCCCAATTTTGCTACTTTTCTCAGATAATCAGAATCTGCACCTATTTCTTTTATCCGGGTTCTTATGTCTGTTGTAGTAAGAATAATATCTTCGGCAAGTTGTTTCTTTAAGTCGCCGTAACGGATCTGGCAGGTATTGTACAGATTATTAAAATGTGAATAAGTGTCTTCAGAAGAAACTATCCTCATTAAGTCAAACAGGTTTTGAATTGCTTCCGGTTTTTCCTGGTTTTCTTCCGTTGGTCCGCTGTCGCTTACAGCACGCATCACTTTTTTTTTGATAAATTCAGGTTCGTCAGACAGAAAAACCGCATTGCCTTCGCCTTCCGATTTTCCCATTTTTCCTTTTCCATCCAGACCCGGAACCTTCACCAGTTTCTCCGAAAAAGAAAAAGCGTAAGGCTCTGGAAAATAATCGGTTTTATACAATCTGTTAAACCGGTTCCCGAAGGTCCTTGCCATTTCCAGATGTTGTTCCTGGTCTTTTCCAACCGGTACTTTGGTTGCTTTATGAATAATTATATCTGCCGCCATTAAAACAGGATAGGTAAGTAAGCCGGCATTCACATTCTCCGGATTTGCCCTTACTTTATCCTTAAAAGAGGTGCTTCTTTCCAGTTCGCCCAAATAAGCGTTCATATTAAGGAAAAGATACAATTCGGCAATTTGTGGCACATCCGACTGAATATAAATAGTAGCTTTTTCCGGATCAATACCGGCGGCAAGATATTCAACCAATACCTGTTTTACATTATCATGCAGATGTTCTGAAGTTGGATGCGTAGTTAATGAATGATAATCGGCAATAAAGAAAAAGCAGTTATATTCATCCTGCATTTTTAAGAAGTTTTTAACAGCTCCGTAATAATTGCCCAGATGTAACTTGCCTGTACTCCGAATGCCACTTACAACAGTTTCCATAATACGGCGAAAGTAAGTATTTTTTCTATTTTTGATGAAGCATGAAACGTCTTTTAAAGAAAGTGCACCGTTGTTTTTATCTTCTTAGTGTGATTTTTTTCTTTGTTCTGTTATATCCCTTGCTTTATTTCTATTCAAGGAAATTTGAAAGGTTTCCTGTTCTTAACAAGCTTCGCCGGCTATTCGCATTTTCCACGTCTTTTGCAGCCGGTTTTTTTTATGTTTTTGAATATGAGAAGGAAATAGATTGGTCTGGTACATATATTATCTGCCCCAATCATGCCTCTATTCTTGATATTTCAGCCATTTCTGTTCTTGTAAAATCGAATTTTGCATTTATGGGAAAAGACGAATTGCTCGACAACCCGATTACTGGTTTGTTTTTCCGATCAGTTGATATCCCCGTAAACAGGGAGAGTAAAATAAGCTCTTTTCGTGCATTTAAAAGAGGAGAGGAGTATGTTAAAAAAGGAATGAGCCTGGTGGTTTTCCCCGAGGGCACTATAGCAGATGTTTATCCGCCGGTTCTGCAGTCGTTTAAAAACGGACCTTTTCGCCTTGCAATTGAACAGCAAATACCAGTAATTCCGGTAACATGTTTGAATCTTTGGAAAAAAATGTGGGATGATGGCTCTAAATTGGGAAGTAGCCCGGGGATTTGCGATATTCGTATTCACGAGCCAATTGAAACAAAAGGTTTAACTTTGGATGATATAGATTCTCTGAGAGAAAAAACGTACCGGATTATCTGTTCAGAATTAAATAAAAATGCAACTTAATAACGATACAATCTCAAAAATTGCTCATCTGGCCAGACTTGAAGTGTCTGAATCGGAAAAAGAGAACCTGCTGGAGGATATGAATAAAATATTGAGCTTTATGGAAAAGCTGAATGAGCTTGATACAGCAGGTGTAGCGCCTTTAATTTATATGACTGATGAAGTGAATGTCTTTCGGGAAGATGTGGTGAAACAGGAAATCAGTCTGGAAGAAGCATTGAAAAATGCCCCCAACCAGGATGGTCAATACTTTAAGGTTGCCAAGGTAATTGATAAATCAGCAGGTTTGTAACAAATTAAGCCAGTGTAGGGTCTAAACCAGGTATGACACAACAGCCCTTAATAACCATCAATGATATTGGTCGCAAATATGTGATTGGTGCAGAAACAATACATGCTTTAAAGTCGGTAAGCCTTGATATTAAAAAAGGTGAGTTTGTTGCTTTAATGGGCCCTTCCGGTTCAGGAAAATCAACGCTGATGAATATTCTTGGATGCCTGGATACTCCTACAAAGGGAGAGTATATTCTTAATGGAATAAACGTTAGCCACATGTCAGATAATGAGCTTGCGGAAGTAAGAAACAAAGAAATTGGCTTTGTATTTCAAACTTTTAATCTTTTACCCCGCTCTTCGGCATTAGAGAACGTGGCTTTGCCGCTGATATATTCAGGGATAGGCAAAACTTCCCGTGAAGAGAGAGCAAAAAAAGCCCTGGAAAACGTAGGTTTGGGGAACAGAATTGATCATAAACCAAATGAGCTTTCCGGCGGGCAGCGTCAGCGTGTTGCTGTTGCACGGGCACTTATAAATAATCCTTCTATTATCCTTGCGGATGAGCCAACGGGAAACCTTGATACCAAAACATCTGTAGAAATTATGGGCCTGATGGAAGAAATCCATTCAAAAGGCAATACCATTATCCTGGTAACACACGAAGAAGATATTGCGCAGCATGCGCATCGTATAGTACGGATGCGTGACGGACTTATTGAGAACGATTACATAAACGAAAATGTAAAATCAGTTTCTCCACGCCTTAAGGACCTGAGGGAAAAAGGGCTGGATTTTGAGCAGATCCAATAAGCGGAAAATTAAGAAAGCTTTCCGCTGTTGTTTGTACCGTTAACGAACTGTTCTTCGATGTATTTAATCTGTGTTTTGCCATGAGGGGTAGGTTCGCCCTGCGCATTCAGATTGACAAAAACAATTTTATCAATTGTTAATATGCTTTTCCGGGTTATTTTATTTCGCACTTCGCAGCACATGGTAAGTGAAGTACGCCCGAAATGAGTAGCTGTTATTCCTAATTCAATAATATCTCCCTGTTTTGCCGAACTTACAAAGTTGATCTCAGAAATATATTTCGTTACAACAAGGTCGTTTTCAAGTTGTACGATTGCATAAATTGCCGCCTCTTCGTCTATCCAGCGCAAAAGGCTTCCTCCAAATAAAGAACCATTCGGATTTAAATCTTCAGGTTTTATCCATTTACGTGTATGAAAATTCATATGTTTAAAATCTGATTAGACAGATTCAATAATATTGCCACGGTTATATTGGCAGATAATTTGGCAGAGTTTTAAAGAACATAGACATGAAAATTTATACTAAAACGGGCGATAAGGGCTATACTTCTTTAATTGGAGGCACGCGTGTACCTAAATATAATATTCGTATAGAAAGTTATGGAACAATTGATGAGCTTAATTCGTATATAGGCCTGATTCGGGATTTTGATATCAATAATTCTTATAAAAACGTTTTAAAAGAAATACAGGACAGGCTTTTTACAATTGGTTCGGTTTTAGCATCTGATCCGGAAAAGTCTAAAATGAAAATCCCGGATTTGTACGAAAAGGATATTGAACTACTGGAAAATGAAATAGACCGTATGGAAAATGAACTTCAGCCTCTGAAAAATTTTATATTGCCAGGCGGAAGTAACAGCATTTCATTTTGTCATGTAGCCCGGTGTGTTTGTCGGCGGGCGGAGCGTGCAGTAGTACATTTAGCTGAAGAGAGTCATGTTGAAGAAAAAGTGCTGATATATTTAAATCGCTTAAGTGATTTTTTATTTGTATTGGCACGAAAACTGGCACAGGATGCAGGAATTCAAGAAAATGAGTGGCATCCAAGAGTTTAACAGGATTATAATTTTTTTATAATCTTATTTTTATTATTATATTTTTGCGAAAAAATTAACTTTAAATTGTAGGACTATGTATTGGACATTAGAATTAGCATCACATTTGGAAGACGCGCCATGGCCTGCTACAAAAGATGAGCTCATCGATTACGCAATTCGTTCGGGTGCACCAGTGGAAGTGATAGAAAACCTTCAGGCATTGGAGGATGATGGAGAACCTTACGAAAATATTGAAGAGATCTGGCCTGATTATCCAACAAAAGACGATTTCTTCTTTAATGAAGATGAGTATTAAAAATAGTTGAACAACTATTTTAGACGAGACAATATTAGAAGCTGTTTCAGTTTGCTGCGAATTCGGAATACCAATTCTTTGCCTTCTGCTGAAACAGCTTTTTTAGTTTAATTCAGTGTACTTTCTTTTACCTCTAGCAAAGTATTCCCAAACAATACTCTTGCTGAAAAATCCTTTGTGATTAAAACTGGAAAAGTCTTTTAACTTATGTATACTGCCAGTTAAAATCATTTTTAAGAAATAAAAATGTGCCTTATTTATCGCGAATGCGTTTTTGAATGTGCCTTCGGAGATAAATTTTAACAGTGAAATAAAATCTAAACAAAAGCGGATGGAAATAATAAAAGCTGCACGTCCGGCAGGCAGGTTTTTATACAGCATCAGTAAATTGTTCCGGAAGTTTAGGTAGGTTTTATGCGGGTTCTCTTTATTTAAGGTTCCTCCACCAATGTGATATACAGTAGAGTCCGGACAATACATTACTTTATAACCCAGGTTCTTCAATCGCCAGCAAAGGTCTATTTCTTCCATGTGAGCAAAAAAATGCGGGTTAAAACCTCGGGCTTCTTTCCAGCAGGAGCTTCTTATAAAAAACGCGGCTCCACTTGCCCAAAATACTTCCTCTGTGCTTTCGTACTGCCCTGTATCTTCTTCAATAGTATCAAAAATTCTTCCTCTGCAAAAAGGATAGCCAAACTTATCTATTAATCCTCCGGCGGCACCTGCATATTCAAAAAAGTCTTTTCTGTTCCAATCCTTCAATTTGGGCTGCGCTGCTGCAACAGTTTTGTCGCTTTCGAGTAATGAAATTACCGGTTCAATCCAGTTGGAAGTAACTTCCACATCCGAATTTAGAAGAATGTAATAATCGGCATGTACTTTTTCTAAGGCTTTATTATAGCCTCCTGCAAATCCATAATTCTGCTTATTCTCAATAATGCGAACTTTCGGGAAGTTTGTATTAAGGAAATCTATTGAATCGTCGGTGGAGGCATTATCGGCAACGATAATCTCCAGTTCTGGGTAAGAAGACGCACATACAGAGGGAAGAAATCGCTCGAGATAGTTTTTACCGTTCCAATTCAGAATGATGACGGAAACTTTTGGATTACTCATTGCACATCCTCCGGCTTAAACTTCCAGCGTTTGTGCGACCATAGCCACAACTCAGGCTTTTTTTGTATTATTTGTTCTAATTCACGCGTATGTCTTTCGGTAATTTCAAACTCTTTTGTATCCTTTGGTTTGGTAAATAAAGTTTTAAAAGTGCAGGTATAGTAACCTCGTTTTACCCGGTCAAAATGCCCGAAGATTATAGTGTTATTAGTTAGTTTCGCAATCTTTTCAACCCCAAGAAAAACAGAAGTGGGCTGATTCAGAAAGTTGGTGAAGTGTTTTGATTCCCCCTGGGGTGGAGTTTGATCGCTTGCAAAACCAGCAAAATAAATTTGTCCTTTAAATTCTATTATTTTTTTTAAAGTCTGTTTCATCGAAACTAAAACTCCTCCTGTTTTCGAACGCATAGAGTTAAACATCTTCTGAAAATTCTTGTCAGACAATGGTTTATAAATCACTAATAAAGGCTCTTTAAAACCTAATGGTAATCCTATAGTTGACCATTCCCAATTGCCGTAATGTCCCGAAACGAGTAGCACAGATCTACCTGCATTAAAATGCTCTTGCATAATTTCAGCATTTATTAGTTTAAAGCGTTTTTTTATACTTTCTGTTGAAATTGAAAGCATTTTAATCGTTTCTAGAATCAGATCTGTAAGGAAGCGGTAAAACTTCTTTTCGATCTCCGCTCTTTCCATTTCTGATTTCTCGGGAAAAGCATTTTGCAAGTTCGTTCGCACTACTACTCTCCGGTATTTAACTACATAATAAATAACTAAATAAAAGAAATCGGATAAAAGGTAAAGTACCCTGAACGGAAGAAGCGATATTAAATACAGGAAAAACCGGGTAATTCTGTAGAGAACGTAATTCATTGAAACACTCTTAAAGATCCGTCGATCCCTTTAATTTGTTCTGATTTTATTAAGCTTGTTTTTATCCTTAATTTCGTCAATCAGGTTTACAAACTTACTATATAGAATGAATAAAGGCGCAATTTTACCATTATTTTACCTTCCGCCAATAGAATATTTTAACGTACTCATCAAGAACAGGAGCAATTTTTTAATTGAACAGTTTGAACATTTTCCGAAGCAAACTTATAGGAACCGGGCTATTATTCAATCCACTAATGGAAAATTGAATTTAATTGTACCAGTAATAAAAGGTTCAAAAGTGCATACCAAGGTAAGGGATGTTAAAATAAGTCATGATTTTAACTGGCAGCGGCTCCATTGGATGAGCCTGCAGACTTCTTACCGGAGCTCGGCCTTTTTTGAATTTTATGAAGATGCTTTTGCTCCTTTTTTTGAAAAGAAATGGGATTTTATTTTCGATTATAACATGGAAATCCTTCAGCTTTTACTTAAACTGCTTAAAATAGATAGTCAATACCAGCTGACAGATGTGTACGAAGGCAGTTATCCCGGCTGGGAAGATTACCGGGAGTCCATTCATCCAAAAATTAATTCCAGCTATACGGCAAAACCCTATTTTCAGGTTTTTGAGGAAAAGAACTCTTTTATGCCCAACCTAAGTATTGTGGATTTGTTATTTAACCAGGGGCCGCAAAGCACACATTTTATCTGACGATATGAGAAAAAAGTTTAAGCCAATAAAAATAAAATCCAGGCCACAGTTTAATAATCCGGGTGCCAGTCCTGGTTATATTCAATTAAGTCCTGAAGCGCTTAAACCTCAGATCACAGTTTATTCTTATGATAAAATGGGATATAATGAGCTGAAACCTGAAAATTATGCGGAAGTACGACGAATACTTAATACTCCTGAAAAAACGTTCTGGGTGGATGTAAGGGGACTTGGAGATATTGATCTTCTGAGATCTTTCCAGGATGATTTTGATATCAGCTCTTTAGTGCTCGAAGATATTATTCATACCTACCAAAGGCCAAAGCTTGAAGAATATACAGCCTACGCGTTTGCTATAAGCAGGATGCTTACTTTAGACAAGGAATTAAAGCTTGAAAACGAGCAGGTGTCGTTTATTCTCACTTCAAAAGTCCTTTTTACTTTCCAGGAGAATTATACGGATTGCCTCGATCCTGTAAGAAAAAGGTTAAAGGAAGGAAAGGGTACTATTCGGTCTGGCGGAACGTCCTATTTAATGTATGCGTTAATGGATGTTATTCTCGATAATTATTTTACACTCATTAATCGTTTTGGCGAAGACTTGGAAAGTCTGGAAGATTGCCTTTATGAACATCCTGATAAAACTATTCCTATTAAAGCGCAGCAGATAAAAAGAGGCTTTATTGTTATCAGAAGGGCAGCCTGGCCAGAAAGAGATAAACTGAACGATATGCTCAGGAGTACATCAGAACTAATAACGGATGAAACAAAAGTGTTCCTCCATGATGCTTATGATCATTCCATGCAGATTATTGATCTGGTAGAAAGCTATAAAGAAATAAGCAATAGTTTAATTGATACTTATCTTTCTTTCGCAAGCAACCGGATGAACCAGGTAATGAAAGTCCTTACCATAATTTCCGCAATCTTTATTCCGCTTACATTCATTGCCGGAGTGTACGGGATGAACTTTGCACACCAGGATCCGGATACGGGTAAGATACTGGAAAAGAACATGCCCGAACTGTACTCGGAACATGGATATGTTTATACATTGCTGGCCATGTTGCTGATTGGTATTTTACAACTTCTGTTGTTCTGGAGAAAAGGCTGGCTTAAGTAAAAAATCAGGTAAAATTAAACTTCCTCGGGTGCCGGAAGTCCTTTCTCAGTCCAAATTACTATTTTAGCAACGATGCAGTCATTCGAGCTTGACAAGAGCGATATTCAACGGATCAGGCAGGCCCTGGAAGGAGATGAGGCTACGCTAAAAGCGTTACTGGATGAATATCATGCTTCCGAGATTGCCATTATATTCGAAGGCCTTCCGCAGGAGTCGAGAGAGAAGATCATAAATATCCTTCCTTCCGAAATAGCGTCAGAAGTTATCTCTGAAATGGATGCTGAAATCCATCCGGAGAAAATTCTTGAAAACCTGCACCCCGAAAAACGGTCGGAGATTGTTGAGGAAATGGATTATGATGTCGCTACCGATATTATCAGCCAGCTTCCCCAGGAACAGCAGCAGGAAATCCTTGAAGAATTAGATGAAGAAGATGCCTTAAACATCAGGCAATTACTTTCTTATGAAGAAGATTCAGCCGGCGGGTTAATGAATACCCAGGTGCTGAAGATCAACAGTAACCTTACCAAGAAAGAAGCGCTTGAAGAAGTGATCCGCCAATCGGAAGAAATGGAGGAGTTTTACACCATCAATGTGGTAGATAACAGGGGGCGGCTGGTAGGGATTGTATCACTGAAAGATATTATCAAATCTAAAAATACGGTTCATATCCGCGAGTTGGTAAACGATGATTTTGTTTATGTAAAGGCAGAAACCGACCAGGAAGAGGTTGCTAAACTTTTATCCCAGTACAATTTAACAAGTATTCCTGTAGTAGACGATCACATGCATTTATTGGGAAGAATAACTTTCGATGATGTAATGGACGTTCTTGAAGAAGAAAATACAGAAGATATATTAAAATTTTCGGGTGTCTCTGAAGATGAAGAACTTGCAGGAAACTGGAAGGATGCAGTGAAAAGCCGGCTGCCCTGGCTGATAATAAATCTTGGAACCGCATTTCTTGCTGCATCTGTTATCCGTTACTTTGATGATACTATTTCCAGGTTTGTGGTGCTGGCAGGTTACAGTACCATTATTGCAGGGATGGGAGGGAATGCGGCAACGCAGGCTCTTGCAGTAACTGTCCGTCGTATTTCTTTAAGTGATCTTACAGATAATCAGGCTTATAGGACGGTATTAAAAGAGTTTACTGTTGGATTGATAAACGGAGCCGTAAACGGCCTCATCGTCTTATTATTTGCTTTGTTTTACGATAAAAATCCTATGCTCGGATTGGTGATTTTTCTTTCCATGACTGGAAATCTGGTAATCGCCGGTATTACCGGAGCCTCTATTCCGCTTATTTTAAAGCGTATTGGGATTGATCCTGCAATTGCTTCTTCCATTATTATTACCACTTTTACCGACGTGTTTGGCTTCCTGCTGCTTCTGGGTTTTGCAAGTAAACTATTGCTTTAAGCAAGATAATTTTTGCCTTCGGATAATTTTAATAGACAAAATTTTATTTAAGTTTGCTGCTCACAGAACCATTAAGAGATAGCAATGACTGAGATCAGGTATAACTGGACAAAAGAGGAAATTTCTGAAATATATCACAGCCCTTTATTAGACTTAATTTACCGTGCAGCAACTGTTCACCGTGAGAATAAGGATTATTCGGAAGTGCAGATCAGCAGCCTTTTATCTATTAAAACAGGCGGTTGTCCCGAAGATTGCGCCTATTGCCCGCAGGCCGCACGTTATCACACTGATGTTGAAGTGCAGGCGCTCATGTCGGTTGATCAGGTAACTGACGCGGCAAAAAAAGCCAAACATGCAGGAGCTTCTCGTTTATGTATGGGAGCAGCCTGGAGGGAAGTAAGAGACAACCGTGATTTTGATCGTGTAATTGATATGGTTAAAGCTGTAAACAGCCTCGATATGGAAGTTTGCTGTACACTCGGCATGCTTACTGAATCGCAGGCGCAACGCCTTGCAGATGCTGGTTTGTATGCCTATAACCATAACCTGGATACTTCTGAAGATGATTATAAGCGAATTATTACCACCAGAACCTATGACGACCGTTTAAAAACGATAGAAAATGCCCGTAAAGCTAAATTGACAGTTTGCAGCGGGGGAATAATTGGCCTGGGCGAAACAGTGGAGGATCGGATTTCAATGTTGAGAACGTTGTCTAATATGCCAAAACATCCTGAATCTGTTCCTATCAATGCATTGGTACCGGTGAAAGGTACACCTCTAGCTGATCAGCCACGTGTTCCGGTATGGGAAATGGTCAGAATGATTGCAACTGCCCGTATTATTATGCCTAAAACCGTGGTACGTTTATCAGCGGGAAGAACTGAAATGAGCCTTGCAGATCAGGCATTGTGTTTTATGGCAGGCGCTAACTCTATTTTTGCAGGAGATAAATTATTAACTACACCAAACCCCGCCTTCAATGAGGATATGCAGATGTTTGAAATCTTGGGACTGAAGCCTCGTGAAGCTTTTAAAAACGGAAGGCCGGAAATAAAACAAGAAGAAGTTATATCTGAGTAACTTTCTCTTGAATCAGGCAGCAAGTTGTCTTTCAACCCTGCTTAACAGGTTGTAAATATCAAAGGGTTTGGGAATGAAGTCATCTGCACCAAACTCAACAAGTGTATTTTCAATATCCGGATGAGCTGAAACCATAATTACAGGAATGTTTTTAGTTTCGGCATTTCTTTTAATTTCCCTGCAAATTTCTCTGCCGTCAAAATTTCCCAACATAATATCGAGTAATATCAGGTCGGGGTGAATTTGGTTGATCTTATTTACAACGTCTTCGCCGGTAGAAAAAGTAACAACCTTATATCCTGAATCAGTAAGAAGAAATTCTAAAATCTCCCGTATATCGTACTCATCCTCTATAGCAAGTATAAGTTTATCCATAGTGTATTTATTTGAACAATCAGGTAAAGCAAATATCATGCTATAAGTCGATTTAACTTGTAAGACAGTAGTCAAATCCCTTATATCAAAGGATTTAAATTAAAAAGGTGGTTTTTGTAAAAAATCCTGTATAAGCTTTTTCCGTGTATCAAAAAGCAATTGTGTTTTACTTTTTGCATTTTCAAGTATGACTGTTTCAGCAGTTTTTGCAGAACCGCAGTTAAAAGGAGGGGCTGGACTGTATTCTAAAATTAACTGAACAGTTTTGGCTACATCTTCTCCTGCTATCAGGGCGGTTAATGTTAATCCGAAATCTATTCCGGCAGTAATTCCGCCACCGGTAATCCTGTTTCTATCTGTTACAACTCTTTCTTCCACGGCTTCTACACCAAACATTTTAAGCAGTTCTATCGATCGCCAATGTGTAGTCGCCCTGAATCCATCCAGCAATCCGGCTGCTGCCAACAGGAGTGAACCGGTACAAACGGATGTAATATAACTGCATTTGTTTCCCTTGCTTTTTAGAAACGAAATAAAAACATCATTAGTAAGACAGTTATTTATTCCTCTTCCTCCCGGAACAAAAAGAATATCAAAATCAGGACAATCAGAGAAAGAAAGATCAGCTTGTATGTTTAATCCTCCTTCAGCTGGTATCATTCCTTTGTTTTCAGAAATCACCAGAACTTCAAAACAATCTGCCCGAACAAAGACATCATACGGGCCGATAAAGTCAAGAAGCGTTAATTCGGGGAAAATTATCATTCCCACCTTTAATTTTTGCATCGCTTTTTATTTTTGAAATTAATATTTGTACTGTACTAAAATACTTTAAAACTGTACTAAAGTATTTTAAACAGGTTTTAGTAGCTGTTTTCTTTTTTAAAGCCTCTGAATTAAACTTTTCGGGTTTTGAAACATCGAACAGTTCATCTAAATTTAGCAACTCAAATTATAAACTTTAAACATCAATAATGAGAATTTCAATTAAGCTTTTGATAGCACAGGTATTTGTTTTCTTCGCTCTTGTGAATTTTTCTTATGCGCAGCGTCCTGAATCAAAACTTGGATGGCAGCTGGGAGCACAGGCATGGACTTTCAGACAAAGTACTTTTGCTGAAACACTGGACACTTTAAAATCCATTGAAGTGGATTATCTGCAAGGATTTAACGGACAGAAACTTGGTGGAGGCATAGATGGTAATATGGATTTTCATATGGATGCCGCAACACGCGAGAAAGTTTTGGAATTACTAAAGCAGAAAGGAATAAAAATGGTCTCTTTCGGCGTAGTAAGTGCTAATAGTGATGACGACTGGCGCCAGCTTTTTGAATTTATTAAGGGGATGGGGCTGAAGCAATTTGCTACTGAGCCTGATCCTAAATTCATTCCATTGGTAGCTAAACTTGCCGATGAGTACGAAATTAACGTAGCAATTCACGATCATCCTCGTCCGACCCGTTACTGGAGCCCTGATACAGTTTTAAAATATATCGGTGCAAGCAAAAGATTGGGCGCCTGCGCTGATATTGGCCATTGGGTTCGCTCTGGTTTAGACCCGGTTCAATGCCTGAAAAAGCTTGAAGGACATATTTTTGAACTGCATTTTAAAGATCTGGACAGAAAACCTTCTGAAGAAATGCTTAAAACGCTTGCTGCTATTCCGGCAGGAGGACAATGGCCAAAAGAAGTATTTGAACTTTTAGAAAAAGGTCCGCACGATGTGCATTGGGGAAATGGAGTTTCTAATATTTCAGGTGTAATGAAAGAGCTTAAAAGACAAGGTTTTAAAGGGCCAATCTTTGCCGAATATGAATATAACTGGGGTAAAAACGCGGCAGATGTAGCAGCCAGCGCAAAGTATTTCAGATCAGTAGCCAAAAAATTATAATAAGTAAGATGGATAGGCGATCGGCTGTTAAAAGCTTTCTTATTGCCGGAAGTGCGCTTGCTTTTTTTCCATCCTGTTTACAGGATAAGAAAATAACTTCTGTCAAATTAAAAAACTTAAGTATAGATCAGGATCAGGAAAAGTTACTGGGAGAAATCACAGAAACCCTGATCCCAAAAACAGATACTCCGGGTGCAAAAGATTTATCCCTTCATCTTTTTGTGTTAAAAATGATGGATGACCTTTTCGAAAAGGAACAGCAGGAGAAATTTGTAAAGGGTTTGGATCAGATCGATGAAATTGCTGAAAAAAACTACAATAATCGGTTTGTTAAATTAACAGCGCCACAGCGGGAAGAGTTGCTGAATCGTGTAGAGAAAAAGGAATTCTCTGGCGATGTGCAGTCTTTCTATCCGTTAATGAAACAGCTAACGATTACAGGATACCTCAATTCAAAGTATGTAATGACTAAACTACGGGTATATGAATTAGTACCTGCACGTTTTCACGGTTGCGTACCAGTTAAAAAAGTAAGTTAAGAATGGCAAATATAAACGGCGATAGTTTAAAAGACAGAACTTTTGATGCAATTGTAATAGGTTCGGGAATAAGCGGGGGATGGGCAGCAAAAGAGTTTACAGAAAAAGGCTTAAAAACATTAGTACTTGAAAGAGGGCGGGACGTAAAACACATTAAAGATTATCCTACTACAAACATGTATCCCTGGGAGTTTGAACACAGGGGGCAGATGCCATTGGAAGTAACAAAAGCTAACCCTGTAGTAAGCAGGTGTTATGCTTTTAACGAAGATGCAGCACATTTTTTTGTAAAGGATAACGAACATCCGTATGTGCAGGAAAAACCTTTTGACTGGATACGCGGATACCAGGTTGGCGGAAAATCGCTTCTATGGGCCCGGCAAACTCAACGCTGGAGTGACTTCGATTTTGAAGGCCCTGCCCGTGATGGTTTTGCTGTTGACTGGCCTATACGGTATAAAGACATTGCTCCCTGGTACAGTTATGTAGAAAAATTTGTAGGAATATCGGGAAATAAAGATGGCTTGCCTCATTTACCCGACGGGGAATTTCTTCCTCCTATGGAGCTAACTTGTGTAGAGAATTACTTTAAAGATTTTGTAGCGAAGAATTATAAGGACCGGCAGGTAATTTATGCACGTTGTGCGCACCTTTCCCAACCTGAACCTATTCACCTGCAACAGGGTAGAGGGCAGTGTATGAAAAGAGATCTATGCCAGCGTGGATGTCCTTTCGGAGGGTATTTCAGCAGCAATTCTTCTACTATTCCCTGGGCAATGAAAACGGGTAATCTTACCCTGCGCCCATTTTCTGTAGTACATTCCATTATTTATGATGATAAAAAGGGAAAAGCTACAGGCGTAAAAGTAATTGATACGAATTCGAAAGAAGAGATTGAATTTTATGCACCGGTTATTTTTGTGAATGCTGCTGCGCTTAATACAAACCTCATCTTATTAAATTCAATATCTCATCGCTTCCCGAATGGTATAGGAAATGATAACGGTTTATTAGGTAAATACTTTGCATTTCATAATTACCGGGCCAGTATGTCTGCGGAATACGATGGATTTAAGGATTCTACTTCCGACGGCAGAAGGCCGACAAGCGCTTATATTCCCAGATTCAGAAATTTGCATAAACAGGAAACAGACTTTTTGAGAGGATATGCTGCGGGAATGTATTCTACCAGAGCCGAATATCCTAATACGCAAGGAACTGGTAAAACACTTAAAGATCAGCTTTTACACCAGCAGTTGAGCCCGTGGTTTGCAGGGTCGCACATGATGGGGGAAACTATTCCTAAAGAAAGCAATTACGTTGCTTTGGATAAAAGCAAAAAAGACGAATGGGGAATTCCACAGTTGAAGTTATCTGTAGACTATGACGATAACGATGAGAAGATGATAAAAGACTTTTTTGAACAGATGACTGAAATGTATACCAAAGCAGGTTTTACAAACATCAAAACCCGCGATTCAAAACAGGCCCCCGGTTTGGATATTCATGAAATGGGTGGTGTAAGGATGGGTAATGACCCTAAAACCTCACTCCTGAATAAATGGAACCAACTGCACGCCTCTAAGAATGTTTTTGTTACTGACGGTGCCTGTATGACATCGACTTCTACACAAAATCCGTCACTTACTTACATGGCTTTAACTGCACGAGCAGTGGATTTTGCAGTTAGAGAGATGAAAAAAGGAGAAATTGCTTAAATTCTTTTATTTATAAAAACACGAAAGGCTCAGAAATTTCTGAGCCTTTCGTGTTCTAAGAACCTTGAGTATTAACTGAGTAATTTTTTCAGGTTCTGCATACTGGAAGTAATGCTTCCAAACGGATCAGCAGGCATATCGTGTTCAACAAAGAAGTGCTGCATTCCTGCTACTTTTGCGTTTGCAAAGATGTTTTTAAAATCAATAGTGCCTTCTCCAACAGGTTTTATTACCTGTCTGTCCTGGGTAAGGTCTTTAACATGCCATAAAGGGAATCTTCCCGGCTGTTTCTTGAATAATTCTACCGGATCATAGCCTCCTTTTACAGCCCATGCAAGGTCTAATTCCATCTTTAGATTCGCCGCATCAGTTTGTGCCAGAATCATTTCATAAGGTATATGTCCTTCAACTTCCTTAAATTCAGCATCGTGATTGTGATAGCAGAAAGTTAATCCTGCTTTCTTTGCTACCTCTGCTGATTTGTTTAATACCTCTATCGATGATTTAATTTCATCGAGTGTAGCGATTGGAGTGCTGGCACAAACAATATATTTTATTCCACCTTCAGCTGCGTCGTCAATCAATTCCTGGTGATTGTCTCTGAGATTTTTCATTGGTGGAATTGACATCGGTTTGCCACTTGCATCTACCGGCATTTTAAAGTTAGGAGGTAATTTAATGGGAGCACCTATAACATGATGCGATTGCCATGCTAGTCCCAAATCTTTGGTAAGTGCAGCAAATTCCTTTGCTTTCATTCCATAAAAACCGCCTTTTTTACTGAATGCGGATTCGATCTCTTTGTAACCCAGATCTGCTACTTTCTTCAGATTACCTGCTACATCATCATCCAGTACATTAAATAAAGTAAATAATCCCAGTCCTACCGGATGCATGGTTTTAGCGAATAACTCAATTGGCAACTGGCTGGCTAGCATCGTACCCAATGCAGCTGTGCCTGATTTTTTTAGAAATTCTCTTCGGTTTATCATATTGGATTTTTTTGAATTATTTTCCTGAGGCTTTTGAAACAGCAGTTGCTTTATCCGCTTCGTTCATTTTAAATAAGATATCTGTCAATACAAATACAATCTGGCCGGTAGCTGCTTTTGGATTTTTATAAATAAAATAAATATCATGCACACCGGAAGTAGGTGCCAGTTTTAAAGTGGTGGGTGGTTGCGAAAACATCTTAGCCATTTCAACCGGATTAATGGAAGTGGACTCACCGACTATTTTACCAGTAGGAGAATCAATGCGCATTTCTACCGTACCTCCGGCAGCATTGGCCTGTTCTTTTGGAGCTAATGCTGTAAATGTCAGCTCACTTATTCCCGTAAGGTCTATTTTATTAAACCCGATGTATGCACCATTGGAAGATCCGATAACCATATTTCCCATTTGCGGCACTTTGTACACCTGTACAGAATTTGATGCGTCAAAGCTGCTTGCACTTATACGTGCATTGCGAAGTGTAAATGTTTTTTCTGCGGTGATTCCGGGTATTCCCAAAGCTCCTTTATCTTTATAAGCAGCCCTTAACAGGTAAATTCCGTTTCCTTTGTCTCCTTCAGGCAATTTGGCCATAATAGTTCCCTTCACCGGTAAGGATTTATTTGCAGCAGGTTTGTTAGATAAGTTTAAAATATACTTTACCATTTTTGTGGCATCTGCCTGCGTTATTTTGGGATGGGCACTCATTGATACTTCTCCCCAAACACCCGATCCGCCGCTGATGATCTTTTTAGCAAGACGTTCTGGGGCGGTGCTGTTGTTTTTATATTTAAAAGCTACCTGACGGAAAGTAGGTCCTACCGATTTTTTATCAATGTTATGGCATGCCTTACAGTCGCTTGCAGCAATTAAAGCAGATCCTTCAGCAAATTGTGCAGAGGCATCGGCGCTGCGGTGGCCCTGAGCAATTGCCACCTGGTCAAAACCTTCCGGCAGATAATCAGCTGTGACTGCGACCTGGGCTGGTAATATCTTACCATTTGCTAAACTTCCGTCTTCTTTATCTTTAACCTTTACATTATAGTTTATTGGTTTATTAGGGAAAAAGAAAGTTTTATTTCCGGGGGTAATATCAAATGCAAGTACTGCAGGTTCATTTCCAGCTTTAATTTCTATTGTTTTACTTGTTTTTGCACCGGGGCCGTCTGTAACTGTAAGTACTGCTTTATAGATACCGGGCTTATCAAAAGTAACGCGTGAGTTTTCCTGCGAATAAATTTTGGGTGAACGACCTGCGGAAGTAATCTTCCACTCGTATTTTAAAGCATCATTATCCGGATCGGTGGTGCCTTTTGCAGATAGATTAACAGTAAGGGGTAATGCACCGGCTGTTTTATCAGAAGTAGCTACTATCTCCGGCTTTCTGTTACCGCCATTGTATTCAATCCGGACTAAGCGTGCATCGTCATTTCCCTGGAACCAGCCACTACCATACTCTAGCATATACAGATCTCCATCCGGGCCAAATTCCATATCCATCGGGTTGCTGTATTTGTTGCCCTGCATAAAGTGTTCCATGCCTGCATAATTGCCATCTTTATCAAGGGTTACAGCCATAATCCAGCCACGCATCCATTCATAAATAAATAGTTTGCCATCATAATAATCAGGAAATGCCCGTTTTGCATTTTTAAATTCATCAGAATGGAAAACGGGGCCGGCCATTGCTGAACGACCACCTGTACCTACTAAAGGAAATTCAGGAGATTCTGCATAAGGATACCAGATAAATGCGTTTTGAGCAGCAGGTAATTCATTTAAACCGGTATTGTTTGGGGATGTATTTACAGGATGTTCTGCGTTAAATTTAGCTCCCGACTGGTTCTTTTTAAAGTCGAATTTGTTATAAGCTTTATTGTCTCCAACAAAATAAGGCCATCCAAAATTTCCCGCTGCTTTCGCCTGACCGATTTCATCGTGTCCGGCTGGTCCGCGATCTTCTTTTGGTTTGCTCGCATCAGGGCCTACATCTCCCCAGTAAAGATATCCTGTTTTGGGATCTACTGATATTCTAAAAGGATTTCTATGGCCCATAGTGTAGATTTCAGGGCGTGTTTTTGCCGTTCCTTTTGCAAACAGGTTGCCTTCCGGAATGGTATAGGATCCGTCATTTTCAGGATGAATCCGTAAGATTTTTCCCCGAAGGTCATTTGTGTTAGCAGAAGATTTCTGAGCATCCCATGGAGAACGTCCTTCCCGTTCGTCAGTTGGACTGTAGCCATCAGATCCGTGCGGGTTTGTATTATCGCCGGTAGATAAAAATAAATTACGCTGACCGTCAAACGCGATAGAACCACCAGTGTGGCAGCATTGCTCACGTTGTGTGTTAACTTCCAGCAATACTTTTTTTGAGTTTAAAACCAGTTCATCGCCCTTTAATTCATAGCGTGTAAGTATATTCTTGGCTTCTTTTCCCACAGGAGAGTAATACAGGTAAATCCAGTTGTTTTCACTGAAGTTTGGATCTTTTGTCAATCCCAGCAAACCATCTTCTGCTTCCGATTCCTTTCCAGAAGCATCAACATATTTTGTGCTCACAGAAATTTTGGCAATTACTTTTATTTTGCCAGTAGCGGGATTATATAATTTTACATTTCCGCGTCTTTCGATAAATAAAACCCGATTGTCTGGTAAAACCGTTAATTCCATCGGTTCCTCCAGTTTTTCTTCAATAACCACTTTGGTAAAGCGGTTCTCTTCGGGCATTTTTTTAGTGGTAACTTTTGAATAATCTAATGATTTAGGGCTTTCTCCACCCATTACGTAATTCAGGCCTTCCCACACGTGTTTTAAAAATAATGGTTCGCTAAAAGAAGCATCTGTATGTCCTCCGGCTGTATAAAATGAACGACCTCCATCAAATTCCTGGTACCATGCCATAGGATGATCTTCTCCGTTTGTACCTCCTTTGTAAGTCTTTTCATCTATTTTAAGTAGTACATGAATATCCGGACTTATATTTTTGAACGAATAAAACTCATCTTCACGGTCCCAGCGTTCAGGTAAGAAACTGGTAGCCGGATTGTTTTTGTCAACAACTACGAATGTTCCTTTTTGAACATTATCAGGCATAGGGTGATTTGAAAACCACGCTCCGGCCAGCTTTCCATACCAGGGCCAGTCGTATTCGGTATCGGTAGCTGCATGGATGCCCAGATATCCTCCGCCTGCCTGGATGTATCGCTCAAAACTGTTTTGCTGTTCCGCATTAAGCACATCGCCTGTAGTGCTTAAAAACAGTACTGCCTTGTATTTTTTAAGATTTTCTTCATTAAATTTTGTTGCATCTTCGGTTGTATCCACTGCAAAGCCGTGTTCCTGTCCCATCTTTATAAGCGCTAATTTTCCTGCGCCGATAGATGCATGCCTGAATACGGTGGTTTTACTAAAGACCAGAACTCTCGGTTGCTCTTTATAAAGCACAAATGAGCCCAGCGCAGCAATGGCCAATACTAAAAGGGAGGCCAGTCCCCACGTTTTTGAACGCTTGTAAGAATGTTTCATTTTTTGGATATAATTAGTTATTATTTTGCAGTACGGAGTTTACAATAACATTCAATTTATTATTGTGTCACACTGACACAATAATAAATGTTTACTTTTAATTCTCAAAACATATTTTTGTGCGTATGCTTCAAGAAGAAGAATTTGTAAATAATAATTTGTCTTGGGATAAATATCTGAACCACATTTCAATAGATTGTGTGGTATTTGGTTTTCATGAGGGTGCATTGAAGGTGCTGCTTGTAAAAATGAAAGGAATAGACGAATTGTATCTGCCAGGCGCATTTGTTCTGAAAGAAGAATCATTGGAAGATGCTGCAAGCAGGATATTAAAAGAAAGAACAGGTGCTGAAAATATATTTTTAAAACAGTTTTACACATTTGGTGATCCTCACCGGTCTGAATATCACATTCAAAAATACAAGGAAGCTTTTGAGCATGATGAAGAGTTTTTCACCAACAGGTTTATTAGCATTGGATTTTATGCCTTGGTAGACTACACAGATGTAAATACTTCGCCCGATGTTTATTCTGAAGATTGCAACTGGTACGAAATTCCTGATCTGCCGACACTGATACTGGATCACAATTTAATATTGAATAAAGCACTGGAAGCACTTCGAATTCAGCTTAATTATCAGCCTATAGGACTTAATTTACTGCCAAGAGAATTTACAATGTCCGAACTGCAGAAAATGTACGAGGTAATACTTAATAAGAAACTCGACCGGCGAAATTTTCAACGAAGGATGTTAAGTTTTGATATTTTAACCCGGCATGATACTCCCCGCAAATCCGGGGCACATAAAGCTCCTTACCTCTATTCATTTTGCCTAGAAAAATACAATAATGCATTAAAAGAAGGTTTACGCGGAGGATGGTAACAAAATTCTCAAAAGTACCTGAAAGAGGGATATAAAATAAACAGAGCTAATCATATATTGATACATTTATTTTAATAATGGTAGAAAATTTAAAAGCCTTTCTTGATTCTAAAGCAGAGCAGTATAATCGCCCTGATTTTATAGAGAATGACCCCATTGTAATCCCACATCAGTTTGATCAGAAACAGGATATTGAGATTATGGGATTCTTTGCTGCTATTCTGGCGTGGGGGCAGAGAAAAACCATTATTAATAAATGTAAAGAATTAGTAGAAAGAATGGAAGGCGCTCCATACCAATTTGTTATGGAACACGGGGAAAATAATTTAAAATCACTTTTAGGGTTTAAACATCGTACATTCAACGATATTGATCTTTTATATTTTATTCATTTTTTCAAACAGCATTACAGCAAGTTCAATTCACTCGAAGATGCTTTTTTGCCCTCGCGAACCGGAAAAGGTGCTAATCACATCTTCAGGGAAGAATTTATGGACGAAGGTTTTTTATATAATGAAACCGAAGTGTCTTCACCGGTATGTATGTTAAATGAATTAAAGGCAAACGACAACAGAATTGAAGTCCTGTTGAATCACTTTCGTACATATTTTTTTTCACTTCCGGACTACCCTTCAAGAACAATAAAGCATGTGAGTTCGCCGGCACAAAAATCTACTTGTAAGCGCTTAAACATGTTTTTGCGATGGATGGTTAGAAAAGATAATTGCGGAGTAGATTTTGGAATATGGAACCGGATTAATCCATCCCAATTAATTTGTCCATGCGACTTACATGTAGAGCGTGTGGCTCGTAAACTTGGTTTAATCACACGAAAGCAGGTAGACTGGCTTACAGCGGTTGAACTGACAGAACATTTAAAAATGTTTGACCCGACAGATCCGGTGAAATATGATTTCGCTTTATTCGGATTAGGAATAGAAGAAAATTTTTAAATCCGGTTCATGTTAATTAAAACAATTAATAAGAATTCTTTAATTCTTATTAAACTTTAATTTAACTTTAGCGTACAACTCGAAAACGCTAACTCGATTGCTGATTAATGGAATATGCTTCTTTTTTTAAAAGGTTTATAGTCTTAAACCTTCGGCCTTTATTGGGAATTTTATTGTTTATTGGTCTATCGACTACGGCGTTTGCCCAGGGTAATTCTCTCAAATTTGAACATATAACCACACTGAATGGGCTTTCACAAAATACGGTACAATGTATTTTAAAAGATCGTTATGGCTTTATGTGGTTTGGAACCGGCGACGGATTGAATAAATACGACGGTTATAAATTCACAGTTTATAAAAATAATCCTAAAGACCCTGCAAGTTTAAGGCTTAACAATATTCAATGTTTGTACGAAGATAAACCTGGAAATTTATGGATTGGTACAAATGGGGGTGGTCTGAGTATGTACGACAGGAAGACGGATTCTTTTATTCATTACCGGGAAAGTTATACCGATCCGACCACCCTGAGCAGCAACGATGTTGCTGCTATTTATGAAGACAACCGGAATAACCTTTGGGTGGGAACGTATTATAATCTGAACCTTGTTAACAGAAAAACAGGGAAAATAAAGAGGTTTCTGCATACTTCCGATAAGAATAGTTTAAGTAACGATATTATTCTTTCAATTTTTCAGGATAAAAAAGGAAACCTGTGGATCGGTACATCAAAAGGATTGAATCTTTATGATTATACCACCGGAAAGTTTAAGCACTTTCTGCATGATAAGAAAAATCCAAACAGTATCAGTAACGATACAATCAGGTCGATACTGGAAGATGATAAGGGCAATTTATGGTTTGGAACCGCTGGAGGCGGGCTTAACCGTTATTACAGCGATAAAGGAACATTTGAAAGTTTTAAAAAATCAACACACGGTTTAAGTAACAATAATATACTATCCATGGTAAATGCCGGTAAAGGGAAAATATGGATAGGAACAGAAGAAGGATTGAATCTTTTTGATCCGGATAAAAAAACGTTCTATAGCTACATTAATAGCCCCGCCGATCCAAATAGTATTGCCCACAATTCTGTTAACTCTTTACTGCTTGATAATTCTGGTATACTATGGGTTGGTACGTATGCTAAAGGAGTAGATAAATACGATAAAAACATTTCATTTTTTTCACAATTTAAGCACGAAATATCTGATTTAAATAGTTTAAGCAGCGATATTGTAACTTCGTTTGTTGAAAATGCTGATGGCAATATCTGGATTGGAACAGATGGTGGCGGTTTAAATCTTTATCAGGCTGCAACCGGAAAATTTCTTCATTATAATCATCAGCAGAATAATAAAAATAGCTTAAGCCACGATGGCGTTTTAGCCTTATTGCCTGATGATAATAAACTGTGGATAGGAACTTATGATGGTGGGCTTAATTTGTTTGACCCGTCAAAAAACTCCTTTAAGCATTTTGCAAAGGGAAATAAAGATACTGATTTAAGCAGTAATTCTGTTTTTGCCTTATTGAAAGACCGTTACGGTGATATCTGGATCGGATTAAACGAAGGTGGGGTAAACGTTTTAAATAAAGCAACCAATAAAATAACTCGCTACCGATATAATGAAGCAGATACCGCGAGATGCTTAAGTAATGATGATGTAAGAACATTATATGAAGACCGTCAGGGTAATATTTGGGTTGGAACTTACTCGGGGCTGAACTTATTTAACAGGAAGACAAAAACCTTTGTCCATTTTGATGAGAGTAATTCAGAGATTGAGAGTAATGTTATTTTTTGCCTTTATCAGGACAGAAAGGGTAATTTATGGATTGGAACAATGGGCGGCGGACTTAATTTGTTCGATTACAAGACAAAGAAATTTACCTCCTACAGGCAGAAGCATGGTCTACCAAATGAGATAATAAATGCTATTCTTGAAGATGATAAAGGATTTTTATGGCTAAGTACAAATAAAGGCCTTAGCCGTTTTGACCCGAAAAGCAAGACTTTTAAAAATTACGATGCCTATAGTGGTCTGCAAACACTGGAGTTTTTCAGGAATGCAACTTTAAAAACAGCTTCGGGAGAATTGCTTTTTGGAGGAACAAACGGCTTCAATGTTTTTGATCCTGCCGCTCTTAAAACTAATCTGAATATTCCGCCTGTAGTTTTTACAGACTTTCAGCTTTTTAATAAAAGTGCCGATATTCATGCGAAAGATTCTCCTTTACATACTAATATCAATTTAACTAAAGAAATTGTCCTTTCTTATAAACAGTCTGTATTTTCAATAGAGTTTGCAGCACTTGATTATACGCTTTCTCAAAAAAATGAATACAAGTATAAACTTGAAGGTTTTGATGCAGATTGGAGAAACGCCGGCACAGAGAGAAAAGCGTACTACACCAATCTGGATCCGGGTGAATATGTTTTTAGAGTTCGGGCTTCAAACAACGATGGAGTATGGAACAATGTTGGTGCATCGGTAAAAATAATCATTACTCCCCCGTTCTGGGCTACCTGGTGGTTTAGGATACTATCATTAATAACAATTATCAGCGCAGTATATGTAGCTTATCGTCTACGGATCCGGGCAATTGAAGCACAAAAAGCTGTACTTGAAAGACAGGTGCTCATACGTACTGAAGAAGTCAGAAAACAATCAGAAAAACTTCTTGCGCTTAACGAAGAACTTCAGGTACAATCAGAGGAGTTACAATCGGTTAACGAAGAGTTACATGTTCAATCGGAAGAGTTGCAGGCGCAGTCAGAAAACTTACACATTCTGAACAAAGAATTACGAGAGCAGAAAGAGCAGGAAAAAATAGCACGCCAAGAAGCTGAGCAGGCCCGGCAGGAGGCAGAAAAGGCAAACCAGGCCAAAGGTATCTTCCTTGCTACAATGAGCCACGAAATACGCACGCCGATGAACGGTGTTATCGGAATGGCTTCTTTACTGGCAGATACTCCTTTAAATGATGAGCAAAAAGAATATGTAAAAATCATCAATACCAGCGGCGATGCTTTGTTGGGTGTAATCAATGATATTCTGGATTTTTCAAAAATTGAATCCGGCCACATGGAGATTGAACAGCATGATTTTGATCTCCGAACTTGTGTTGAAGGAGTAATGGATTTATTTTCAGGAAAGGCTGCAGAGCAGGGACTTGATCTTGTTTATGAAATAGATCCGGGTATTCCGTTAAAAATAATGGGCGACGCGTTACGATTGAGGCAGATTCTTATAAACCTGGTAAGCAACGCATTAAAGTTTACGCACAAGGGAGAGGTTTTGGTAAAAGTAAAACTTGGAAAAGAAACAGCAGATTCTTTTGAATTATGCTTTGAAGTTCAGGATACCGGTATAGGAATTCCCAATGATAAATTGTCAAGGCTGTTCAAAGCATTTTCGCAGGTAGATTCTTCAACTACACGCCGTTATGGAGGTACTGGTTTAGGTTTGGCAATAAGCGAACGTTTGGTAAGATTAATGGATGGAAATATTGGAGTGAAAAGCGAAGTTGGAAAAGGTACTACATTTTATTTCTCTGTAATAAGCAGATTTCCGGCAGGATTTGAAAAGCAGTATACTGTATATGCTATTGACGAAGCACCTGGAAAAAAAGTCTTGATTATTGACGATAATATTACAGCTCTTAATGTCCTTAAATCGCAGCTGAATTTATGGAAAGTGATTGTAACAACTGCAACTTCAGGCAAAGAAGCGTTAGAGCTTGTTTCAAAAGACAGCAATTTCGACTTGGTGATAGTAGACATGCAGATGCCAGAAGTCGGTGGGCTTACCGTAGCAAAAGCAATAAAAGAGCAGGTGCCCGGCCTTCCGATTATTTTGTTAACTGCAGTTGGCGATGAACGGAGATTGCAGTTTCCGGACCTGTTTGCTGCAATATTAAGTAAACCCGTAAAACAGGGATTGTTATTAAAGGAGCTGAAACAGCAATTTCAAAACAGTTCAAATAAAATTAAAAAGCAGCAAAACGCCGACTCTGTACTTTCAGAAGATTTTGCTTCTGCATACCCTTTATCAATATTGCTGGCAGAAGATAATTTAATCAACCAGAAACTTGCAATCCGGGTGTTGAATAAACTGGGGTACCAACCGGAGCTTGCGAATAATGGGAAAGAAGCTGTTGAAATGCTTCAGAAAAAGGAATATAATTTGATTTTGATGGATGTGCTTATGCCTGAAATGGACGGGCTGGAAGCTACCCGTGTGATCAGAGAAAGTGACCTTCTTCAGCCACAGATAGTAGCCATGACAGCGAATGCTTTGCCGGAAGACAGAGAAGAATGTTTAAAGGCTGGCATGAATGGTTACATTTCAAAACCTATTAAAATAGAAGAATTGCTTGATACTCTGAGAAATATATCCTTATCAGTAAATCATTTTCAACAATAGTTAAGGTTGTTAAAATTGAAGTACATGTTTAGCTTACTGTTAAAGTTGTATGAACTTTAACTGCGGGTTTGCGTAAAAGGTAGCAGCTAAGCTTCATTATGATAAAAAAACAACCTGATCTCCTGGTTTTTAAAAGCCTGATTAGTTTATGTGTTTGTTTACTCCTGCTTGTTATATCGCCGGCAAGGGCCTTTTCTCAGAATAAATTATCATTTAAACATCTTACTACAGAGAACGGCCTGTCTCAAAGCCTTGTCCATTGTATCTTAAAAGACAAGCAGGGATTTATGTGGTTTGGTACACAGGACGGTCTGAATAAATACGATGGTTATAAATTTACTATCTACCGGCATAATCCAAAAGATAACAGAAGTCTCAGAAATAACAATATTGAGTCTATTCTTGAAGATAGTAGTGGAAACTTATGGATTGGGACAAATGGAGGTGGATTAAGTTTATATGACCGCCAAACAGATTCTTTTCATCATTATCTTCAAGATTCTCCGCTTGGGGAGAATATCTTCACGATGTTACAGGATAAGGATGGGGATTTATGGTTAGGCACTTATACCGGTTTAATTAAATTTAATCCTGCAACAAAAAAGCTTTTATCCTTTAGGCACAGCAAAGCAGATCCGTATAGCATAAGCAGCGATGTGATAAATTCCTTATTTAAGGATAGCAAAGGGAATTTGTGGATAGGCACAAACAACGGGTTAAATTGTTATAATGGTAAAACAAAGAAATTTATCCATTATCAACATGATAAGAATAATCCCAAAAGCATTGGAAGTTCAGTTATCCGAAATGTTATTGAGGATAGCAAGGGGAATTTATGGATAGGAACGATGAACGGCGGGTTGAATTTTTTCAATGTAAAAACCGGATCTTTTATCCGTTATACTTTTGATTATAATAATCCGAAAAGCATAAGCGATAACACCGTTTTTGCGCTTATACATGGAAGTGATGGGAAAATTTGGGCCGGTACCGAAAATGGATTAAATCTTTTTGATCCTGTTAAGAAAACGTTCCATGTATACAAAAATAATCCAAGCGATCAGAGCACTATAAATAATAATTCTATTAATTCTTTATATAGGGACGATAAAGGGATTTTATGGATAGGCACCTACGCGGGAGGTATCAATGTTTACAATAAGAATTTCTCATCTTTTGTCAGCTATAAGCAGGATCTTCTGGATGAATATAGCTTAAGCGGAAATATTGTAACTTCTTTTGCTGAAGATGAAAAAAATAATGTGTGGATCGGAACCGACGGTGGAGGATTAAATTATTTCGACAGGAAAAATAATAAATTTATTCATTATATAAATGATCGCTTAAATCCAAATAGCTTAAGTCACAATTCGGTATTAGCGGTTATTAAGGATCGGGATAATAATATCATAGCGGGTACTTATGAAGGAGGATTAAATATTCTCAATCCTCAAACAAAAAGCATCAGTCATATTACTTCAGGAACAGGAATTAATGAGTTAAATGATAATTCTATTTTCGCTCTTTTAGAAGATCGTTATGGAGATATATGGATTGGTACAAATTCTGGCGGCGTAAATGTTTTAAATAAAAGGAATAAAACAATAACAAAATACAAAAAAGATCCATCGAATACTAAAAACGGCATTTCAGATATAAGTATAAGGGCTTTGTATGAAGACAGGAAAGGTAATGTATGGATTGGTACGTATGCATCCGGACTTAACCTTTTTCATAGGGAGACTAAAACCTTCTCGAGTTTCAGGCACGAAAATAGTAAACTAAGCAACAATTCTGTTTCTTCCATCTTTGAAGACAGTAAAGGAAACCTCTGGGTAGGAACTATGGGAGGTTTTAATTTATTTAATCCAAAAACCAAAACATTTATTGAAATTACAGAACCCGGGGGATTTATTGACGGTAATATTAATGGTATAGCAGAAGATAAAGCCGGATATATCTGGATAAGTACTAACAAAGGTCTGTGTAGGTATGATGTAAAAACCGGAAAATTTAAAAATTACGATGTTTACAACGGGCTTCAGGGTTTTGAATTCTTCAGAGGAGCAAAACTGCTGTCCAGAACAGGAGAGTTATTTTTTGGGGGAACAAATGGCTTTAATGTTTTTAACCCCTCAAATATTAAAGATAACAGAAACATTCCTCCTGTTATGCTTACTGATTTTCAATTGTTTAATAAATCAGTTTTAGTAGGAGATAAAGATTCACCGTTAAACGCTCATATCAGTCAGGCAAAAGAGGTTACGCTCAATTATGATCAGTCTGTATTTACAATTGAATTTGCAGCTTTAGACTATACCTTATCCGAACGCAATACATATGCCTATAAATTGGAAGGCTTTGATAAAGACTGGAATTATGTAGGTACACAACGACGGGCAAATTACACTAACCTCAATCCCGGAACCTACATTTTCAAGGTAAAAGCGGCCAATAATGATGGAATCTGGAATGAAAAAGGCTCAACATTGCGAATAATTATAACACCTCCGTTTTGGGAAACATGGTGGTTTAAAATTATAGCATCGCTCAGTATAGTCGGAGCAGTGTTTGGCTTCTATCGTTATCGTATTAATAAAATAAAAAGGCAGAAAGAGGAACTTGAAAAAGTAGTATCTGCACGAACTGCAGAAGTGATACAACAGGCTGAAGAATTGCAATCCCAATCAGAGGCCTTGCAGGCAGTAAATGAGGAGTTGCAATCGCAGGCGGAGCATTTACAGGTATTAAACGAAGAGTTACAGGAAGAGCGGGAGAAGGCCGATAAAGCCAATCAGGCCAAGAGTGTATTTCTGGCCACGATGAGTCACGAGATCCGCACACCGATGAACGGGGTGATCGGAATGGCTTCCCTGCTTGCCGAAACCCATCTAAACCACGAGCAGGAAGATTATGTCAAGACGATCCGCACCAGCGGAGATGCGCTGCTGGCCGTTATCAACGACATTCTGGATTTCTCCAAGATCGAGTCGGGGAATATGGAGCTGGAGCAGCAGGACTTTGACCTGCGCAAATGCATAGAAGATGTGATGGACCTGTTTGCGGGTAAAGCAGCCGAGCAGGGCCTGGATCTGGTTTACCAGATCGACCACATGGTTCCTACCCAGATTCTGGGCGACGGGCTTCGCCTGCGCCAGATCCTGATCAACCTGGTAAACAATGCTTTGAAGTTCACCCATAAGGGGGAAGTATTTGTGCAGGTGCATTTAAGCAGGGCTGCTAATGATAATATAGAGTTAACCTTTGATGTAAAAGATACGGGGATCGGTATCCCGGAAGAGAAGCTGTCGCGGTTGTTCAAGGCCTTTTCACAAGTCGACAGTTCGACCACCCGAAAATACGGAGGTACAGGTCTCGGCCTTGTCATCAGCGAGCGGCTGGTAAAACTGATGGGGGGAAGCATCTGGGTAGCAAGCGAAGCAGGTAAAGGCACCACTTTCAGCTTTAACATACAAACAAAAGCCGGCCGGGAAAGCCTGAAGCAATATGCTTATTTCAATACAGCAGGCAATGAAGGCAAGAAAGTACTGGTGATAGATGATAATCAGACGAACCTGAGCATCATCAAAAGCCAGCTGGAGTTGTGGAAGCTGGTACCGGTACTGGCTTCTACGGGAGAGGAGGCCTTGTCATTGCTGTCCTCGGGAGCAGATTACCAGTTGGTGATCACCGATATGCAGATGCCGGAAATGGATGGCATAACATTAGCCCAGGCAATAAAGGCGAAGTATGCTCATCTGCCCATCATCCTGTTGAGTTCGATAGGAGATGAAAGCAGGGCAAAATACCCGCATCTGTTCAATTCGGTATTAACCAAGCCGGTAAAGCAGAAGCAGCTTTACAGCCTGGTGCAGGCAGAGTTGAAGCAGCAGGGAGGCAATGCAGTGTCATCGGAACAGAAAAAAGCTTCGGTATTATCGGAAGATTTTGCAAAGCTGTATCCGCTGGATATCCTGCTGGCGGAAGACAACCTGATCAACCAGAAGCTGGCCCTGCGGGTACTGAACAAGCTGGGATACCAGCCGGAGGTAGCCAACAATGGGAAGGAGGCAGCTGAAATGTTACAGGAGAAGCGCTACCAGGTAATTCTGATGGATGTGCTGATGCCGGAGATGGACGGGCTGAAAGCAACAAGATATATCCGGCAGCACAGTAGCTACCAGCCGGTAATTATAGCTATGACGGCCAATGCCTTGCCGGAAGACCGGGAAGAATGCATCCGGGCAGGAATGAATGATTACATCTCCAAACCCATCAACCTGGAAATACTGGTAAGGATTCTGCAAGAGACAGCTGAAGGTATTCGCGAAAGAGAAAGTTAAGATTCATTGTTGAATTAGAATTGTATTTTCTTATTTGTAAAATTATTTTCACAATTGAAATAAGAGTATCTTTAATATAATAGCACCGTAAAAGGGAACTAATAAGATCAGTAACACTATCCTAATAAGAAAAATAGTAGTACCTGATCTTTCTTGAGGTATGATGAATTATTTGAAAAGATTTTATTTTATTCTGCTGTTTCTGTTGCAATTAATCTGTGTTCCGGCATCGGCACAGAAATTAAATCTCAAATTTAAACACATAGGAATTTCTGAAGGACTTTCTCAAACCAATGTAATCTGTATCCTTCAGGATAGAAGAGGTTTTATGTGGTTTGGAACCAAAGATGGGCTAAACCGGTACGATGGCTATTCCTTCCGTGTGTATAAAAATATAACTGCTGATCCTTATAGTTTAGGTTTTAATTTTATTGAAACTTTATATGAAGATTCTAAAGGAAATATCTGGATTGGTACACGCGGCGGCGGATTAAATAAATACGATCCTGAAAAGGAGCTGTTTTTTGCATATAAACACGAGGATAAAAATAAGAATAGCCTTTCAAGCAATATTATTAATACTATAAAGGAAGATAGTTATGGTAATTTATGGATTGGAGGTGCCGCTGGTTTAGATCTGTTCAATCCTAAAACAAACAGTTTTATTCATTATAAATATTCGCGTAAAAATGCCGCCAATACAAATGAAATCAATATTTCAGGGATTTTTGAAGATAGCGCCCGCAATTTGTGGATTACGTCTACTGGCTCAGCTGATGGCTTAAATCTTTTTGATAAAAAAACTGGAACCTTTAAACGTATTACCGGAAAGGTAAATGGTAATGAACTAACAGAGAACAGATTCTGGAAGATGTTTGAAGATAGTAAAAAGCGCTTGTGGATCACTTCAAGATATTCTGGTTTATATCAGTTTGACGGAAAAGGAAATTTTAAAAACTACCAAAAAGAAAATAAGGATAATAGCCTGCCTCATAACAATGTGATGTCTGTAGATGAAGATGAGGAAGGAAATATCTGGCTGGGAACAGAAAATGGCGGGCTAAGTATTTTTAATCCTTCTACAGAAACGTTTACAAACTTTGAAGAAGATCCTATTGACCGGAATGGATTAAATAACAATTCAATACATTCCATTTTAAAAGATAGAAATGGAAATATGTGGCTCGGAACCTATACGGGTGGCATTAATTTATATAATAAAAGCGGGAATAAATTCAATCATTATCGCCATCAGCTGTCTCCGAATAGTTTAAGTAATAATATGGTGCTTGACCTGTTTGAGGATTCAAAGAGAAATTTATGGATTGGAACGGATGGAGGCGGAGTAGATCTATATGACCGGATCCAGGGGAATTTTAAACATTTTTTGAAAGGGCAAAATGTACTGGCTGTAAGAGAAGATCCTGAAGGTAACATCTGGGCTGGCACATGGGGTAATGGTATAAGCATATTAAATAAAAACAAAGGAACTATAAAACACCTTTTAAATAATCCAAAAAATCCTGACGGCCTTAGCTTTGATAATATTTATGCGCTTGCTGCTGGTAAGGATAAGAAAATGTGGATAGGTACTTTTGGAAATGGAGTGGATGTTTATGATTTCAATACCGGAAAGTTTACACATTATAAAAGGAACGACAATGACCCGAAAAGTTTAAGCAATAATTCGGTTTATTGTTTACTGGAAGATAGTAAAGGCGACATCTGGATTGGAACAGAAGGCGGAGGCTTAAACAGATTTGATAAAAAAACCAATACGTTTATACGATATCAGCATACCGGTATCAACAGCATTAGTAATAATAGTGTGGTGTCGGTATTTGAAGATGAAAAAGGAAATATTTGGGCAGGTACGTATGTGGGCTTAAATTGTTTAGACAGAAAAACAAATAAATTTACTGTTTACGGACTCAAGGATGGATTGGCTGGCGAAATAATTTATGGAATAGTTTCCGATAATTCGGGTAATTTATGGCTGAGTACTAATAACGGAGTTTCGAAATTTAATTTAGCGAAAAAAAGGTTTACTAATTATACTACCACGGATGGTTTACAGGGTGAAGAGTTTAAAATTCACTCAGCACTTAGAAGTTCCTGGGGAGCTATCTATTTTGGAGGTATTAATGGTTTTAATGAATTTTATCCTGATAAGATCAAAGAAGACGTTTATAATTATCCATTAGTACTCACAAACTTTCAAATATTCAATAGACCTGTAGCTATTGCAAGAGCAGATTCTGATTCCAGTCCGTTGAAAAAAAGCATCAATGAGGTAAAAGAAATTGTACTTAGTTACCGGCAATCTGTTTTTTCTTTTGATTTTGCTTCACTTGATTTTACTTACAACAATAAAATTAAGTATGCATATATGCTGGAGGGATTTGATAAAGACTGGAATATAGGATCTTCCCGAACGGCAACCTATACAAATCTTGACCCGGGTAAATACATTTTCAGAGTAAAAGCATCTAATAATGATAAAGTCTGGAATCAGAAGGGCCGTTCAATAAAAATAATTATTACGCCTCCTTTCTGGATGACGTGGTGGTTTCGAATATTGATGGTATTAAGTATTGGAAGTGCTGCCATTGGTTTTTACAGATATCGGCTCAATACAATAAAACGTCAGAAAGAAGAACTGGAGGGACTGGTTGTTGTACGTACATCAGAAGTAACCAAACAGGCTGAAGAGTTAAGAGCACAATCAGAACATTTGCAGTCTCTAAACGAAGAGTTGCAGATGCAATCCGAAGAACTGCAGGTACAATCTGAAGAACTGCAATTAAAGTCAGAGGCTTTGCAGGCAGTAAATGAGGAGTTGCAATCGCAGGCGGAACATTTACAGGTATTAAACGAAGAGTTACAGGAAGAGCGGGAGAAGGCCGATAAAGCCAATCAGGCCAAGAGTGTATTTCTAGCCACGATGAGTCACGAGATTCGCACACCGATGAACGGGGTGATCGGGATGGCTTCCTTACTTGCCGAAACCCAGCTAAACCACGAGCAGGAAGATTATGTAAAGACGATCCGCACCAGCGGAGATGCGTTGCTGGCCGTTATCAACGACATTCTGGATTTCTCCAAGATCGAGTCGGGGAATATGGAGCTGGAGCAGCAGGACTTCGACCTGCGCAAATGCATAGAAGATGTGATGGACCTGTTTGCGGGTAAAGCAGCCGAGCAGGGCCTGGACCTGGTTTACCAGATCGACCACATGGTTCCTACCCAGATTCTGGGCGACGGGCTTCGCCTGCGCCAGATCTTGATCAACCTGGTAAACAATGCTTTGAAGTTCACCCATAAGGGGGAAGTATTTGTGCAGGTGCATTTAAGCAGGGCTGCTAATGATAATATAGAGTTAACCTTTGATGTAAAAGATACGGGTATCGGTATACCGGAAGAGAAGCTGTCGCGGTTGTTCAAGGCCTTTTCACAAGTCGACAGTTCGACCACCCGAAAATACGGAGGTACAGGTCTCGGCCTTGTCATCAGCGAGCGGCTGGTAAAACTGATGGGGGGAAGCATCTGGGTAGCCAGCGAACCAGGGAAAGGCACCACTTTCAGCTTTAACATACAGACAAAAGCCGGCCGGGAAAGCCTGAAGCAATATGCTTATTTCAATACAGCAGGCAATGAAGGCAAGAAAGTACTGGTGATAGATGATAATCAGACGAACCTGAACATCATCAAAAGCCAGCTGGAGCTGTGGAAGCTGGTACCGGTACTGGCTTCTACGGGAGAGGAGGCCTTGTCATTGCTGTCCTCGGGAGCAGATTACCAGTTGGTGATCACCGATATGCAGATGCCGGAAATGGATGGGATAGCATTAGCCCAGGCAATAAAGGCAAAGTATGCTCATCTGCCCATCATCCTGTTAAGTTCGATAGGAGATGAAAGCAGGGCAAAATATCCGCATTTGTTCAACTCGGTATTAACCAAGCCGGTAAAGCAGAAGCAGCTTTACAACCTGGTGCAGGCAGAGTTGAAGCAGCAGGGAGGCAATGCAGCGCTACCGGAACAGAAAAAAGCTTCGGTATTATCGGAAGATTTTGCAAAGCTGTATCCGCTGGATATCCTGCTGGCGGAAGACAACCTGATCAATCAGAAGCTGGCCCTGCGGGTACTGAACAAGCTGGGATACCAGCCGGAGGTAGCCAACAATGGGAAGGAGGCAGCTGAAATGTTACAGGAGAAGCGCTACCAGGTAATTCTGATGGATGTGCTGATGCCGGAGATGGACGGGCTGGAAGCAACAAGATATATCCGGCAGCACAGCAGCTACCAGCCGGTAATTATAGCTATGACGGCCAATGCCTTGCCGGAAGACCGGGAAGAATGTATCCGGGCAGGAATGAATGATTACATCTCCAAACCCATTAACCTGGAAATACTGGTAAGGATTCTGCAGGAAACAGCTGAAAGTATTCGCGAAAGAGAAAGTTAAGATTCATTGTCGAACACGGAATAGAACAGTATCTTTACAAAAAGATTTTGTTTTGGGAACTCCGGTAGATTTTGGATTTAAAAATTACAATTATTACGGCGCATATCTTCGCAAAAAATACAATGGAAAACGTGTGTTTAAGATCATTGTAGATGGCGGATTTACTTGTCCGAACCGGGATGGCAGTAAAGGATATGGCGGATGTACGTATTGTAATGTAGATTCTTTTACTCCGGAACTCTCGAGGAAACTTCCAACAATTCGTGAACAGATAGAACAGGGTATGCAGCGGGCAATTAAAGGATATGCTGCAGAAAAGTTCATTATCTATTTTCAGCCTAACACCAATACCTATGCTCCTGCACATTATTTAAAAATGATGTACGATGAAGCATTGAGTATTAATCCTGAGAATGTAGTAGGCCTTTCTGTTGGTACACGTCCGGATTGCATTGATGCGGAAAAAGTAGCTCTTCTCGAAAGTTATTCAGATAGGTTGGATGTGGACCTGGAAATGGGAATGGAATCTATTTATAATGATACCCTTGCCAAAATTAACAGAGGTTGTACTCACGAAGAACTTGAAAATGCTTTAAAGCTAGTTGAAAATTCTTCGCTTGATATTTGTGTCCATACAATTTTCGGTTTCCCATGGGAAACCCGCGAAATGATGTTAAAGTATGCAGATGAAATTAACCGGTTCCCTCAAATTAAATTCGTAAAACTTCACCATTTACACATAGTTGAAGGCTCAATAATGGGGGTAAAATATAAAAGGGAGCCTTTTAAAGTATTTTCAATTGAAGAATACACTGATTTTCTGGCCGAATTTATTCCTCTCCTCAGGCCGGATATTGTTATTCAACGCTTATTCGGTCTTGCCGACTACGATCTGCTAATTGCTCCAAACTGGGGATTGAAAAAAGCAGAAATCCAAACTTATATTGATAAAGAACTTGAAAGAAGGGGTGTAAGGCAGGGAGATCAATATAAACTTATGGATGTAGTACGATGAAGTTCGTACGCAAAGGGCTTTCCTTATTTATGCTTTAATTTTATTTCTTCATATTAGTTGCTTAAGAACGAAAATGAGTCTTAAGTAATAAGATATTGCTTGTTTTCTTTTTATAAACAGTTCCTTCAATATATTTAGTAAGGTTATACTATCCCTTAGCCTTTCATTTATTTCAAATCACCTAAATTATTATAAGCTACTGTTAATATCTATTGGATAAACTATATATTTTTTCCGACTAATATTGATCTTTATCGTAAATTTTTATCTAATTCTTATTTTAAAAAGTTTGTTTTAGTTACTTATGTTGAAATAATATTAAAAATTTAACCATTTTTCCTATAATCTTTACTATTTATCGTTTTTTTCTTGTTTATTTTTAAGTTTATATGAATTATTTTCCGATTTTACATATCAAATATTAAAATAAAAATCATCTATAGCGAATTTTTGTTTAAAAAACTTAAAAATATGATAAATAATTACAATAAACT
>NZ_JBKOPS010000013.1:0-102683 GCF_047272945.1 Rubrilithobacter danxiaensis | reverse complement strand
TCTGTATTTAAGCGTCATCCATCAATCTGGAATTATTAAAGGATCTGTTTGAAGAGCAGCAGAAATATTATTATTTACCGGAAGTACAATCTGATAGTCAAAAGCCAATATATTCTTGGTAGAATAATTTTAACAAACATTCTAATTATTAAAAGAACTACCTTAAGAACTTCTTACGGTAGTTCTTTTTTGTTTTGTAGTATATCTTTCTATTTCAACTCAATAAGTTTTTGAAGGTAAGTGTAATTCTGTTGTTTTCTCTTTTAATCAGGGATAGAGCTTAAAGTAATTATTGTTACACTTTATATAGTATTATTATCAGCATCAGAAATGAAAAAAAACAAGAAAAAAATAATTATTTCGTGCAGTACACCAGGTTCTCTAATTAATTTTAGAGGAAAATTAATTGAAGAATTGGTTAAAAATAATCAAGTATATGTTTTCACGCCTAAAATTACAGAAGAACGACACAGAGTTGCCCTTAATAACTTAGGTGTTATTATCTATGAAAATGATTTATTACGAAATAGTATTTCAATACTGGGAGATATTCAATATATCTTGCAACTATATTCAATAATTAAAAAAATAAAACCGGATATATTTTTTTCCTATACTTTTAAACCGATAATCTTTGGATCACTACTCGCCTCTTACTGTAAAGTAAAAGGTATTATCGCTATGTTAACAGGTTTGGGTTATAACTTTACTGAAGATGGTAAAAGTAGTGCAGCGGGAAAAATAACTCAGCGTTTGTTACGCTTTAGTCTTCGTTCAAGTAGTAGATTAAAGATAATTTTTCAAAATGAGGATGATTATAAGGAACTTATAGATGCTAAAATTATTGACGTAAACAGTAATACCTATATAGTTAACGGCTCAGGTGTTGATCTGTCTCATTATGAAAATTCTATGCCAGATACAAATTCTATAGGTTTTGTTATGATGTCTAGACTTATAAATGCAAAAGGAGTTAGAGAATATTATGAAGCCGCAAAAGCAATCAAAGCAAAATATCCGAATGTGAAATTTACTTTATTAGGCGGTTATCATCCCACCGGTGTAGATTGTATAAGTGAAGATTTATATCGAAAAATACAATCTGATGGAATATTAGATTACAAAGGTTGGGTAACAGATGTTCGTCCTTTTATAAAAAATGCATCGGCTGTTGTTTTACCTTCCTATTATAGAGAAGGGGTGCCACGATCTTTATTAGAAGGGTTAGCAATGGGAAGGGCAATAATAACAACAGATTGGGTTGGTTGTAAGGAAACAGTAAACGTTGTTCAGAATGAAAGAACCGGCTTTTTGACTCCTGTTAAAGATGTTCAGGCCCTTGTTTCTAAATTAGAATTTCTGATAAGGAATCCGGAAGAAATTATAAGATTTGGAAAGAACGGTAGAAAATATGCAGAAGAAAAATTTGATGTAAATAAGGTCAACAAGCATATGCTCGAAATTTTAAATGCTTCATAACAATTTACCAATACTGAATATTTAATAGGATGTATAACTATAGTCTTATGTATAAACAATATTTTAAAAGATTACTGGATTTATGTATTGCGACAATTTCTCTTTTACTATTGTCTCCAATTTTTATTTTGCTCTGCATTATTCTAAGTATTACATATAAAGGAAATCCTTTTTTCTTTCAGAAGCGGCCGGGTTATAAGGGACATATATTTTCAGTGATCAAATTTAAATCTATGGCTGATTTATATGATAAACAAGGGGCTTTATTGCCAGATTATTTAAGGTTAACTAAAATTGGAAGTTTTTTAAGAAAGACTTCATTAGACGAGTTACCTCAGCTTATAAATGTAATTAAAAATGATATGTCATTTATAGGCCCCCGACCATTATTGGTTAGGTATCTGCCTTTTTATTCTGAACGAGAATTTACAAGACATAATGTACGACCTGGAATGACAGGATTAGCACAAATTTCTGGTAGAAATTTCTTAAAATGGGAAGATAGATTGGAGTTTGATGCTTATTATGTAGAAAACTTAACTTTTAAGCTTGATGCTAAAATTTTTATTAGAACTATTCAAAAAGTGATACAACGAAGTGACATAAAGATAATACCTGATGGAAAACCTTTAGACGTTTATCGCAAAGAAAAACAATCCATCAATAACGCTCTTGTTTGAGCATAGAAAGAGTTATAAAAAACATTGATAAGTATTCAAGGTATATCAATATCTTCCTGATAAAGTTTAACAGTTAATCTTATTAAAAATATGATAGAAGGCAATGAAATTTATTTGCGTCCGATGGAAATCAGTGATGTTCAATTTAAAGTAAATTGGATAAATGATAATGATGTAAGAAAATCTCTTATTATTTTTGATTATCCAATCTCTGCAATAGCTACTGAACAATGGTTGAGAAAAGTCTCAACAGATTCTTCAAGAAAAGATTTTATAGTTTGTCTTAAATCTAATAACACACCCATCGGATTCGCCGGCTTAAAAAGCATTGATTATAAGAATTTGAAAGCTGAATCATATATGGGAATTGGCGCAAAAGAGTATTGGGGGAAAGGATATGGATTTGATATAAAAAAAACGATCCTTATTTATTCTTTCGATTATTTAAGATTAAATAAAATTTATAGTCATCATCTTTCAGATAACATGCCCATGATAAACATCAATCTTAAATTGGGAGGGCAAATGGAAGGGACATTAAGACAAGATGTTTTTACTAATGGAGGGCTCAAAGATCGGGTAATAATATCTGTTCTGAAACATGAAATGGTTAGGTGAAAGAATAGTGGAATAATATAAAGTTTATTCTAAAATAATATTAGAAACTTGTTTATCAACTACTTCGGTTAATAACCTCAGAATTTACTCTAATTTAAATATAAATGAATATACTACTTACTTGTGCCGGCAGGAGAAATTATTTGGTTAATTATTTTAAAGAGGCTCTTCGCGGCTCTGGGAAAGTAATAGCTACTGATGTCCAATTAAATGCTCCTGCTCTTGTGGATGCTGATATTGCATTTAAAGTGCCTTCTATATACGATGAAACATATATAAGTAATTTGCTTTCTATTTGTAAAGAAAATAATGTAAAAGCTTTAGTCTCTTTGAATGATTTGGAATTACCAATAATTGCAGCAAACAAATCTTTGTTTGCTGAAGTTGGGGTAACTGCTATCGTTTCTGATACTTCTGTTATTGACATTTGTTTTGATAAGTGGAATACAAAAAAATTTTTAGATAGTATTGGAGTAAATGCTCCTCAAACATATATCACTCTTTCAGATGCTCTTGATGCAATACATAATCAAGAAGTGAGGTTTCCTTTAATAATTAAACCAAGATGGGGTAGTGCTTCTATAGGAATAGAGTGCGTTGAAAACGAAGAAGAACTTAAACTTACATATAAACTTTTATCCCTTCGGTTAAATAGAACTATTTTAGGAGAGGTTTCAAAAAACAGTATCAATCAGGCTATTCTTATTCAAGAAAGGCTGTCTGGCCAAGAGTATGGAATGGATGTTTTTAACGATTTGAATGGTAATTATATTGCGAGTTTTGCTAAAAAGAAACTTGCAATGAGGGATGGAGAAACAGATAAGGCTCAAACAGTTTCAGATGAACGCTTTCATGTACTTGGTGCCAAATTAGGAAAGGGACTTAAACATTTAGGAAATTTAGATTGCGATGTTTTTGAAACAAGTAAAGGACTATATATTCTTGAATTAAATCCTCGCTTTGGCGGTGGTTATCCTTTTACTCATGAATCTGGAGTAAATATACCTGGAGCATTAGTTAAAATGCTATCAGGGAATCAGGATATTACTAAATATATGAATATAAGTTCAGGTAAAGCTTTTGCCAAATGTGATAGGATGGTTGAGATTCCAGTTGAACCTTAAGAGTTTTTAAATATGATATTCTATCTAAATATAGTTCTTTTCTTCCTGACAATAAATTATAGCGGACAGAAAGAAGCAATAGATAAAAAGAATTCTTTGAGTAACACAATAGATAAACCCATCGCTGCTTTGCAGAAATTCAATTTAAACGATGGATTTAGATTAGAGGATGCCTTACCTAAAGGATATGTGAAAGATGGGACAGTAGATTATACAAATTATATTCAAAATGTATTAAATCGAAATAATAACATAATATTTCCAGCTTTTCCCTTACTGATTAATGATTCAGGACTTAGAATAAAATCTAATAGTATTTTGAAATTCCCGAAAGGTTCTGAAATCCGGTTATTACCGAGCAGTAAAGCACATTATGCCATATTCTTAATTGAAAGTTCATCTCAGATATCTTTAATAAATCCTGTTTTAATAGGGGATGGGAATAAACATTTAGGCAAATCAGGTGAATGGGGAATGGGAATTAAGATAACAAACTCCTCTAATATTTCAATTTATAATGCAAAAATTTCTAATTGTTGGGGTGATGGGATTTATATCAACGGAATAAAAAGAAATCCATCAAAAAATATAAAAATAATGAGTTCTAGTTGCGTGTCTAATAGACGTAACGGAATTTCTATAATAAGCGTAGATAGCCTGCTTATTCAAGATACCTATACAGCAAATAATAATGGAACTCCGCCAATGTGTGGTATAGATATAGAGCCAAATAGTTATATGGATGAAGTAAAGAATGTTAAGATAGTAAATGCCCGAACAGAAAGTAATTTGGGGAAAGGTATTTCACTCAGTTTAGAAAAGCTTTATGGATCAGTTGATAAAAATATTTCAATTTATTTAAAAAATCATAAGGACTTTGGATCTTCAAAAGGATTGCATATTGCTTGTAATAATAAAAAATCATTAATTGGAGAGAAGGTTAGTGGAAATATAACTATCTTAAATCCATCCTTTAGAAATAATAAAACATCTTCATTTGATCTAAGGCAATTACGTGAACCCAATTTAAATCTGGTTATAGGCAACCCCTTTATTATTAATACAGAAGGGATAACATTAAGCAAAGCTAGTATAGATAAATTACTTAAAACCAATCTCGGTTCAAATATGAATTACAACTTGAACTGATAATATCAAATTTTAAAATTTTACTAACTAATACTATGTGTGGAATTGTAGGTTACATCGGACATCGTGATGTGTTCCCGATAATTATTAAAGGTTTGCAACGACTTGAGTACCGCGGCTATGATAGTGCAGGTGTAGCAATAATGGATAAATCACTCAAACTTTACAAGAAAACTGGTAAAGTAAACGATCTTTTAGAACATGTTAAGGATGCAGATGTAGAAGGGAAAGTAGGAATGGGCCACACACGTTGGGCTACACACGGTGCCCCATGCGACAGAAATTCCCATCCTCACACTTCTCAGAACGGAAGATTAACTATTATTCACAATGGTATTATAGAAAATTACAATACTATTAAAGAGGCTTTAATTGAAAAGGGCCATACTTTCAAAAGTGATACCGATTCTGAAGTACTGATTCATTTGATAGAAAATATACAGAAGGAAGCTGGATTAAGCCTTGATGAAGCTGTACGGGTAGCTTTAAATGAAGTAATAGGAGCTTACGCAATTGTAATAATGAGCGAAGATGAGCCTGAAAAACTTATAGCTGCCCGGAAAGGTAGCCCGCTTGTAATAGGAGTAGGCGAAGGTGAATATTTCCTTGCTTCAGATGCTACACCAATTGTGGAATACACTAAAAATGTTATTTATTTAAACGATAATGAAATAGCGTATTTAACAAAAGAAGATCTTTTAATCAAGAGAATTGATAATACCGTATGTGTTCCTTATGTACAGCAACTTGAATTGCAACTGGAGATGTTGGAAAAAGGCGGTTTTGATCATTTTATGTTAAAGGAGATATACGAACAGCCCAGGTCTATCAAAGATTGCATGAGAGGACGTATATATCCTCATCAGGGTAAAGTTCAGCTGGGAGGTATTAATGAATATGCAGAAAAACTTAAAAATGTCGACAGGATTATTATTATTGCTTGTGGAACTTCCTGGCATGCAGGCCTTGTCGGCGAATATCTCATCGAAGAGTGTGCCCGTGTTCCGGTAGAAGTTGAATATGCTTCAGAATTCCGGTATCGTAACCCGATAATAAGTGAAAAAGATATTGTAATTGCAATTTCTCAATCAGGAGAAACAGCAGATACTATGGCCGCGCTGGAACTGGCAAAAGCAAAAGGTGCTACAGTCTTTGGGGTTTGTAATGTTGTTGGTGCTTCAATACCACGTATAACTGATGGAGGTGTTTATACCCACGCCGGACCTGAAATTGGGGTTGCTTCAACAAAAGCCTTTACAGCGCAGGTAACGGTACTTACTTTAATTGCTTTTTACACAGCGCAATTAAGGGGAACTATCAAAGAAAGCAAGCTGATAGAATATTTAACTGAATTCGAACAGATTCCTCAGCTAGTTGAAAAAACACTTCAGGTAAGCGAAATTATAAAGGAGATTGCATACAAGTTTAAAGATTCAAGAAATTGCTTATTCCTTGGGCGTGGTAATCTTTTTCCAGTAGCACTTGAGGGGGCTCTTAAACTTAAAGAGATTTCCTATATACATGCAGAAGGATATCCTGCTGCGGAAATGAAACATGGCCCGATAGCCCTGATAGATGAAGAAATGCCTGTTGTATTTATTGCAACAAAGCATTCATCTTACGAAAAAGTGATCAGCAATATACAGGAAGTGAAAGCTCGTAAGGGAAAAGTTATCGCAATAGTTTCTGAAGGTGATACCGAGATTAAAAAAATGACAGATTATGTTATTGAAATTCCTGAAGTAAGCGAAGCCTTTCTACCACTGTTAGCTACCATTCCATTGCAACTGTTGTCTTATTACATCGCAGTTATGAGAGGATGCAATGTAGATCAGCCGAGGAATCTGGCCAAATCTGTAACGGTAGAATAAGGTATACTTCCATCTGAATTTCCTGTAGAAAGTGTTCATTTAAAACATTTTCTATCAGAGAGTAATATTCATCGTCTTATGAATCTACTTTTTACAGAACTTCCTTACTATGAAGAAAATATTATTAATAAAATCAAAAATTTGTTTGAACTAAATAGTGTAGAACAGGAAATTTCTTTCTACTCTATGTTTAATAATTTTGATAGCTATCTTATTAATATTTTGGAGGGTGATGAAAATCGTATCTTTTATGCCACCTGTGTTGAAACAGAAAAGATCGTAGGATTTATATCAATCAAAATTAACGATACCGTTTTTCTCAATGCTTTAGTAGTGGATAAGCAATACTCGCAATTGCAAATAGGCTCTTTTTTGTTAGTAAATTCCTTAAGCATTCTTCGAAAGCAATTCAATTTAAGCGACTTAGAAGTAGAGGTTTTTGAAAAAAATAAAAAAATATTTTCATGGTATTTAGAGCTCGGAATGGAAATCTTAAACTGTAAATATTGGTACGATATAACGAGTTATTTTAAGAGAAACGGAAATACGAATCCTTCTGTAAATAAAAACGACAATGTTTTTTTTCAAATCTCCAAAATAAATAAAGGTATTTCAGAGCTTATTTACCTTAATAAATCTATAGCTACTTTAATAGACAGTAAATGCCTGGTATTTAAAACGGATATTGATTATAATTTATTGCAAAGAGTTATTTCTTTTTTTAATAACTTAGAGTTATCTACAGTCTGCCTGGTATCAAAAAGGGAATTAGCACTTAGCTTAATTGACAAATCTTTTTATTTAAGAGGAGCACTTGCTGAATTAAAGTTCTTTCAGACACCAGTTTAGATTATATTTTATGTACGGGATTTTAAAAAACATAAAACTTTTACGCTATGAATATGGAGGTTAACGTCTACATGCCTTACTATATTATTTCAATACATGAAAAGGAGTTATGGAACAAGTATATCCAAAATTCCGTTATGTATGATTTTTATCATACCTGGTACTATAATTCTTTGGAAAAAGCCGGAAATCCTTTTCTGTTTGTTTTTCAATTTCAGGATGATTTTATTGCATTGCCATTAATCAAAAGAGAAATTGAAGGATCAGCATTTTATGATTGTACGTCTGTATATGGATATGCAGGCCCCATTTCAAGTTTACCCTTTGAAGACTTAAATGGTAAAATAATACAAGATTTTAAGGAGGCATTCTCAAATTTTCTGAATAATGAAAATATTGTAAGTGTATTTTCACGACTTCATCCGATCATCAATCAGGAACTTCTCTTAGAAAGACTTGGTGGAATATTTGATAATGGCAAAACGGTAGCAATTGACTTGCAATTACCTCTTGAAGAGCAAAAACTGAGGTATCGCAGAGCTATCAGGCAAAAAGTAAACCAGTTGGCACGTAAGGGCTTTGAAGTTAAAGAAGCATCTACCAAAGAAGAAATTATAGAGTTTGTTAAAATCTATAATGAAAATATGATAAAGGTGAATGCCTCCTCTTATTACTTTTTTGACGATCAGTATTTCTTCGATCTGCTTAACTCAGATGATTTTGAGAGTAAGCTGCTATTAGCTTATTATGATGGAGAAATTACTTCCGGCGGAATAGTAACCCTCTCCAATAATATCATGCAATTTCATTTAGCGGCCACCCGTAATGAATTTTTACCCGATGCACCTATGAAACTGCTTTTTCATGAAGCAGCGGTGTTGGGTAAAAGCCTTGGAATGAGCTATCTGCATCTGGGCGGTGGGGTTGGCGGGAAGGAAGATTCTCTTTTTGAATTTAAATCAGGTTTTTCTGATTTGCATTTAAGCTTTAAAACCTGGCGATATATTGCAAATCTTTCTGCCTATAATTCACTGGTGGAAGAGAGGTGTAAAGATAAAGAAGCAGCAAACAATAGGTTCCCTTTATACAGATGTTGAAAATTTTTTGCCTCTTTAGCTAAACATTATTCCCCGATTTAAAGTTTCTATGGTGCCGAACAGGTTGAAAATAGTATAATTTAATTTTTTATTTTTTAGTTAATTATTACCCTAGTATGGTTTAAAAATTTACTCATGTCTAATGTCTACACTTATGAATAGAAAGATTTGGTTGTCGTCACCGCATATGGGTGGGAAAGAATTTAATTATGTGCAGAATGCCTTTGAAACGAACTGGATAGCTCCATTGGGGCCAAATGTGGATGGATTTGAACAGGATTTGTCTTCTTATCTTGGAAATAATATACATGTTGCAGCTTTAAGTTCCGGAACTGCATCTTTGCACCTTGCATTAATAATTTTGGGAGTTCAGGCCGGAGATGAGGTTATTTGCCAAAGCATGACTTTCTCTGCATCTGCTAATCCTATCGCATACCAGGGCGCAACTCCGGTATTTGTTGATAGTGAAGAGCGTACCTGGAATATGTCTCCGGAATACCTTGAAATTGCCATTAAAGATCGTTTATCCCATGGTAAAAAGCCGAAAGCAATCATTGTAGTCCATCTATATGGAATGCCCGCACAAATGGACCGGATAATGGAAATTGCTACCCGTTATTCTATTCCGGTAATTGAAGATGCTGCCGAAGCTTTAGGTTCTACCTATAAAGGTAAAAAGCTGGGAACTTTCGGAGATATGGCTATTTTATCCTTCAACGGTAATAAAATAATTACTACCTCCGGTGGCGGGGCTCTTATCTCGAAAAATGAAGAATGGATACAAGAAGCACGTTTTTTAGCTACGCAGGCAAGAGATGTTGCGCCGCATTACCAGCACTCTCAAATCGGTTATAATTACCGGATGAGTAATATTTGTGCCGGTATTGGAAGGGGACAGATGGAAGTACTACCCCTGAGGATATATCAGCGAAGGAAAAATTTCCTGTACTATCATCGTTTGCTCGGATCTATTAAAGAAATTGAATTTCAGGAAGAATTGAATGAAGATTACTTCTCTAACCGTTGGTTAACTTCTATTGTAATTGAAGACGACGATAAATTTAGTGCCGAAGAAATAAGACTGGCGCTGGAGAGAGAAAATATAGAATCTCGGCCCTTGTGGAAACCAATGCATTTACAGCCGGTATTTGAAGGTTGCAAATTTTACGGAGATGGCACAAGTGAACGGCTTTTTAATAAAGGATTATGCCTTCCTTCGGGTTCAAATCTAACTGAAAACGACATCAGGTATGTTATTAAGAAAATAAAAAGCAGTATTCCGCTTTTACAAAAAGTTTATATTCATTCAGAAGCTGAAGAATAGAACTATTCTTTTTAATCTACTTATTTATTCTTCTATGGAAAAGATAATTTCAGGATGCAGGGTGTTGTCAAAGTGGCTCATTTTGCTAATGGACCAGGTAATAATAAGCTGGTCATTCGCTGTTTCCTATTTCATGATCAAACAGTTTGAATTTACAGAAATACTAAGGGGCCATTTTTTTATTTATATGGCTCTATATACACTAATTTCTTTGGCCGTATTTTTTTCGATGCGGATCCATACCGGTATTATTCGATATTCAAATACCCATGATATTTTACGGATTTTTACAGCTGTACTGTCTGTAAGTATCATTCACTGGATAGTTACCAACTTTATTCTTGATAATTACCTTCAAAGCAATATTGTTGAAGTAAATACAGCACTCTTTATTAATTTCTTTATGTCATCTACATTATTGGTGATGTTAAGGATAGGTGTTAAAGGTTTATTTATCCTGGTGAAAAATAATAATACCAATGTTGCCAAAGAGTGTATATTAATCTATGGGTCTAACCGGTCGTCTTTACTGATTAAACAAGCTTTAGAAGCAACCAGCGATGGCAGTTTTAATGTGGTTGGCTTTATTGATGAAGATTACCGAAGCGTAAACAAATACATAGAGCAAAAGAAAGTGTTTCATTTAAATGAGATAGAAACGCTTAAAAATAAACATCAGGCGGATAAGTTGCTGGTGATGAGCGAAGACCTGAAAAGTGAAGGAAAGAAGAAAGCGATAGAAAGATGTATTGAGCTTGGAGTAAAGGTATTTACTGTTCCGCCAACAGACCAGTGGTTGTATGGAAAATTGCAAATTAATCAGCTACAGGACCTGAAAATTGAGGATTTATTGCAAAGAGATCCTATTGTAATTCAAACTACCAATATATTAACAGCAATTTCAGGTAAAAGGGTTTTGATTACCGGGGCAGCCGGGTCTATAGGCTCTGAAATTGTAAGGCAGGTAATGACTTATTTTCCGGAACAGGTTATACTGTGCGATCAGGCAGAATCACCTCTGCATGAGTTGCAGCTTGAAATGGAAGATAATTTTCCGGATACAAAAAAAGTGGTTTTCATGGGCGATATACAAAATTATAGCCGCATGAAGTTACTTTTTAAAGAACACAAGCCTCAAATTGTTTTCCATGCCGCCGCTTACAAGCATGTGCCTATGATGGAAAATAACCCTGCTGAAGCTATTCTTACCAATGTTTTAGGAACAAAGAATATAGCAGATCTTTCAGTTGACTTTGAAGTGGAAAAATTTATTATGATTTCTACTGATAAGGCGGTGAATCCTACTAACGTGATGGGAGCATCAAAAAGAATTGCTGAAATCTATGCTCAATCTTTGAACAATCTTTATAATACTAAAACTAAGTTTATAACCACAAGGTTCGGAAATGTTTTAGGTTCAAATGGATCTGTTATCCCAAGATTCCGTTCTCAAATTAAAAAGGGTGGCCCGATAACAGTTACCCACCCTGAAATTACCCGTTATTTTATGACTATTCCCGAATCTGTACAATTAGTACTTGAAGCCGGAGCAATGGGAAATGGCGGAGAAATTTATATTTTCGATATGGGAGAACCGGTAAAAATAACTCACCTTGCAGAAAAAATGATAAAGCTTTCAGGCTTTGTTCCGCACAGGGATATAAAAATAGTTTATACCGGTTTAAGGCCCGGAGAAAAATTGTATGAAGAATTACTTCATAATGCTGAAGAAGATATACCTACTCATCACGAAAAAATTAAGATTTCAAAGGTTATTACCTATCAGTTTGAAGAAGTTGAGAGAGTAATTAACGATCTGATTTCTATTAATAAATCTCAGAATCATTATGAGCTTGTAAAGAAAATGAAGGAAATTGTGCCTGAGTTTAAGAGCAATAACTCAATTTACGAGCAGTTGGATTTAATTACTAATTAGTTTTGTATTTTATTTCATTTTTTTTACTTTTATTAAACAATACTATTAAAATGTTGTTAATGCTGTATTAGTGTTATGTAAAATAACGTTAATCAACACATCTACCCAATCATCACCTATTAGAAAACATTGTTAATATGGAATTACATACTGGAGCTATTGTTGAAAGAGTAGTGAGAAGGAGCGGGGTAAGCATTACAGAGTTGGCCCGACGGACTCATGTTAACAGGAGATCTGTTTACAACTGGTTCAATCAAAAAAGGCTCAAGCTTGATATAATATGTAAAATTGGCTGTGTACTCGGACACGATTTTTCTATTGAGTTTCCTAATTTCTTTCCGAAAGATGAATTTACTCAAATGAAAAGGTTGATTGATACAAAGGAAGAGGTAGAATCATCAGAAAGCGTTTATTTTTGGATGAATAAGTACATTGCGTTACTTGAAAAGTATAATGAGTTGCTTATAAAATCTTCAAGAAAGGATCATAAGGGAGCTATGCTTGATGAAATTTTCCCAACTTCCGATTCTAAAACAGATTCTGATTCTTATAGCTTAGCCAATCAATATCAGGTGCTTAATACCATTTGATAATTTAATATAATTAAATACTTCCCTCATTTATTTTAATATAGCATCTTTTGATACTTCTGAAGGTGCTATATCATCTTTTGCTCTCAAAAAATAATTATTTTATAGATAACCTAAGGTGTCTGAAAGTAACAGGAAAGGTAACTTGTTCCATGTTGCGTATCAGGATTACCAGTTGTAATTTTTTTATTAAGGATATTACCTGATGAAACATTTATTTGATATTAAAGAAGAAGCTGTTAACCGAGATATTTATTACTGGATGAATAAGTATATCTCTTTGCTCGAAAAGTATAATGAGTTGTTATTGCAGCAGTCTTTAAAAGAGGAAGATGAGTTTGAAAAGAGAAATGTTGCTCCAAGTAAGGTTTTGCTTCATAATCAGCCTATATCTGCTGCTAAAAGGTCTAAGCAGAATTAAAACATTCCTTATTCTATTTCCAGAATAGTTTTTGCCAGTTTTATTGCTTCTGCTTGTCCGGTATATTTCCCTTTTTCATCTGAAAGTTTAACAACTGGGATCCAATGTGCTTCCTCAGGAAAAGCTTCGGTCATTTTAATAACAATATTCATAGGTTTTGGGCCAACATCATTTGTCAGGTTGGTTCCAATTCCGAATGACATTCCAATTTTACCCTTGCAATATTGTGAGATACGCGCCACCTTTTCATAGTTCAGCGAATCAGAAAAGATAATAGTTTTTGATAAAGGGTCTATTCCCTTGCTTACGTAATGATTTATTGTTTTTTCCCCAAAGGTTACAGGATCACCACTGTCGTGGCGTACTCCGTCAAAAAGTTTGGAAAACATTTTATCGAACTGTTCAAAAAATATAGCTGTTGTGTATGTATCTGAAAGTGCTATTCCTAAATCTCCCCGGTAAATTTTTACCCAATTTTCTAATGCCAATAAGTTTGCCAGTTTATAACCATACTTGGCAGCATGAAACATAAACCACTCGTGAGCATGTGTGCCGATAGGCTTAACTGCGTTTTTCATCGCCAGGTGTACATTACTTGTTCCTATAAAATTTTTCCCTCCTGATCTTTTTAAGGCATCGATTACCAAACGATGTACTTTATAAGAATAACGCCTCCGGGTGCCGAATTCTGCTACCGTAACCCCTAATGTTTTAAATTTCTCTATTTTATTCTCTGTACATCTCGTAATTTCCTCGTCTGTAATCCTACCCCCTTCGTTTAACTTATAAAATAGTTCAGATATGAGCGATAGTAGTGGGACTTCCCACAATATAGTTCTATACCATAATCCTTCCACGCTAACTTCAACACGATCTTCAGATTGTTCTATAAAAACTTCAGAAGGATTATATTTATATCCCTGCAGAAAGTCTAAATAGGTTGGATCAAAGTACGGGCAGGTTATTGCCAAATAATTTTTCTCATCATTTGTAAGTTTCAGATTCGCCATTGCATTTACGGCTGACTGCAATGCGTGTGCAAAGTCCGGCGGGAAAGAGTGATTTCCTCTGTTGATAAATTTGTACTTTGCCTTTGCCTTAGGAAATAATTTTATAACTGCCTGCTGCATCGTGAATTTATAGAAGTCATTATCAAGTAAAGAAACCAGGAAATAATCCTCAGATAAGGGCATAGTATAAATTTTTGTTAAAGATATTCTACATTAATAACGAAAAAGGCTTATTTGTTTAATCATTAATTTTAATATGGAGAAACCGGACAGTATATTATTTGATATGGATGGTACTTTATGGGATGCTGTTAACTTGTATGTCTACTCCTGGAATGAAACATTTAAAGAGTTAAAAATTCAACGGAGAGTTGCCAGGGAAGACCTGACAGGTATGATGGGATGGGAAGGTGTTAAAGTTTTGGAAAAATTATTGCCCGAATTTGAAATTGATCGCAGAAAAGAAATTTACCGGCATGTTAATGATCTAAGGCGGAAAATGTTACCTAAAGTAGGTGGTATTTTGTATGAAGGGGTAAAGGAAGGGATTGAGAAGCTATCAAAAAAATATAAATTATTTATTGTTAGCAATTGTGCCGAGGGAATAGTTGAGCGATTTTGTAATTGGGCTGCTATAGACAATTGTATAATAGACAACAGGGAATATGGAACGAATTACAAGCCAAAGCATATTAATATTCAATTACTTATAGAAGAGTATTCGCTTGAACGCCCAATATACGTTGGAGATACAGAAGGAGATAGCGAACAAAGCCAATTAGCCGGTATTCCCTTTGTTTTTCTTGATTTTGGATTTGGTGAAACAACCGATTATGCATTGAAATTCAATTCCTTTCCACAGTTTACACAGTATTTCCTAAGCCTTTAGCTCATTTAATTTTAGATTATAAAAGAAAGTATTTCGATAAAATTTGATGTATTTTATTTCACATATACAAGTGTTTCTTTACTTTCTCTAAACAAATGCGGCAATTTTGGTATTTATATAGTAGATTAAATAATCAATCTACACCAAATACTTAAAACTATGGGCAATCTACTTTATGTAATCGCAGTTATCCTGATAATAATCTGGGCTGTGAGTTTTTTTGGCGGTTACGCCACGGGAGGAATTATTCATATACTTTTAGTTATCGCGATTATTGCGATTCTGCTAAGAGTTATAAGAGGAGCAGCTTAAAAATTCAATTTATCAATTAAATCCGGCTAAATGCCGGATTTTCTATTTAATAAAACTTCAGCAATCAGCAGGTCTTCCTGGTAGGTTATCTTTATATTTTGCCGGTTTCCCTCAATCAGGTTAATTGCTACGCCTGCTTTTTCAGCAACGGAAGCATCGTCAGTAAACTCATCAGTATAAGGTTGATTATATGCTTCCTTTAGTAATTTGGCTTGAAAAGTTTGAGGTGTTTGTACAATAAATATACTCTCTCTCTTTAAAGCAATAGAGGAGTTACCCTGTTTTTGCCTGATAGAATCCCGACTGGAAATACAACAAACAGCATTTCCTTTTTCTTGGGCTACTATATAGGACTTAGTAATCAGAGCTATGTCAATTAAGGGCCTTACCGCATCATGAACCGCAACAACCGCGTTTTCTGAAATTTCATTCAAGCCGTTTTTTACTGAATAAAAACGATTTTCTCCTCCTGCAACAACTTTATGTGGGATGTTAAAATTATATTCTTCACAAAAGCTCTTCCACTGATCTGTGTATAAGCGATTAAGAACTATAATAATTTCCGGTTTTATGTCCGATTGATAAAAAGCCTCAACGGTATGCATCAAAACGGGCTTCCCTTTTAGCAACAGAAACTGTTTAGGGACATCAGAACTCATTCTGCTCCCGTTTCCGCCGGCTACAATGAGTGCATAATATTTCATCAGAAGCAGTTTTATGCCTCTTTATATAATAAGCATAGCATCGCCATAGCTGTAAAAGCGATATTTTTCTTTTACTGCTACTTCATACGCATTCATTACATGTTCATATCCACCAAAAGCGCATATCATCATTAGCAAAGTAGATTCCGGAGTATGAAAATTAGTTACCATGCAGTTAGCGATACTAAAATCATACGGAGGGAAGATAAATTTGCTGGTCCAGTCATTTGCAGCCTTAAGCGTTTTATTAGCAGAAACAGCTGATTCTATAGATCGCATACTGGTTGTACCTACAGCACAAATCCGGCTTTTCCGTTCTATACCTTGATTGACAATATCAGCATCTTTCTGTTCAATAATAAATTGTTCAGAATCCATCTTATGCTTGGTAAGATCTTCAACCTCAACAGGGCGGAAAGTTCCTAAACCAACATGCAACGTTACCTCTGCAAAATTAACACCCTTAAGTTCAAGACGTTTTAATAGCTCACGGCTAAAATGCAGTCCGGCAGTTGGGGCTGCAACAGCACCTTCATTCTTCGCGAAAATAGTCTGATAGCGTTCCTTATCCTCTGGCGTAGCTTTTCTTTTTATATATTTAGGAAGTGGCGTTTCTCCTAAAATTTCAATATTGCGACGGAACTCTTCATCAGTGCCGTCAAATAAAAAACGAATAGTTCTTCCTCTTGAGGTAGTATTGTCAACTACTTCGGCTACAAGCAGGTCATCATCGCCGAAATAAAGTTTATTACCAACTCTTATTTTACGTGCAGGATCAACCAATACATCCCATAATCGCAATTCTTTATTAAGTTCTCTTAGTAGAAATACTTCGATGGTCGCTCCGGTTTTTTCTTTGTTACCATACATTCTGGCAGGAAAAACCTTCGTGTTATTTAAGATCATCACATCACCCTCATCAAAATAGCCTAAAATGTCTTTAAAAATTTTATGCTCAATAGCACCTGTTTGACGGTTTAATACCATTAAACGAGCTTCATCTCTTGTTTCGGCAGGAGTATGAGCTATTAAAGATTCAGGTAAATTGAATTTAAACTGTGATAATTTCATGTAGTGTCGTATAAATTTCCGGGCGCAAATTTAGCGAAAATAAATTTGTAAATATTAATTCTTATTTCTTAGATTTTGTTTCTTCAAAATGTACTAAAGCTGTAACGTTTTTAATTACTTTTACTCTAACGGTTATGATTGTCCTGAAATTAATAGGTGAAAGTTTTGTCTTTGCTTTTTCGGCATTACGACAAAATAAATTGAGGGCTTTTTTGTCCCTGTTTGGAATCACCATCGGGATAATGACTATTATCGGAGTTTTTTCGGCGGTAGATACGTTCAGAAATTATCTGCAAAGCAGCGTTGATAAATTGGGCAGCAATACAATTTATATTCAAAAGTGGCCCTGGCAGTTTGGAGGTGATTATCCCTGGTGGAAATATATGAATCGTCCCGTTCCGTCACTTCGGGATTTTGAGAAATTATCAAAAAGGGTAGAAGGAGCCGAGAGTATTTCTTATGAAATTGGAATAGAAAGCCGGGTTGTAAAATATAAAAGCAATAATGTTGAAGGTGCTCAGATTTCTGCAGCTTCTCATGATTATTATAAAACATGGAATTTTGACCTGGCGGAAGGACGATATTTTACAGAAATAGAATCAAAGGCAGGTTCTCCTATCGCTTTGATTGGCTATACCATTGCCGATGGCCTTTTCCCGCATGAATCAGCGGTAGGAAAGGTTATCAGTGTGCTCGGACGAAAAGTAACTGTTGTTGGGGTTTTTAAAGAAGAGGGCGAAGACATGCTTGGAGTTTCTGCCGATAAAACTATTTTATTACCAATAAATTTCGCCCGTAACGTTATTGATATTGAAGATGAAAAATACGGGCCGCAAATTACAGTAAAAGGCAAAGAAGGGATTCAGCTGGCAGAACTTGAAAGCGAACTGAGAGGCGTGATGCGTTCTATCCGCCGTTTAGGGCCCCGTCAGGACGATAATTTTGCTTTAAATAAATCTACCATTTTAACGGCAGGTTTAGATCAGATGTTTACTGTTGTAAACCTGGCAGGAGGAGCAATCGGAATTTTTTCGGTTTTGGTAGGAGGATTTGGTATTGCTAATATAATGTTTGTATCTGTTAAAGAACGTACGAATATAATCGGGATTCAAAAATCGCTGGGAGCAAAAAATTACTTCATTCTGTTTCAATTTTTGTTTGAATCCGTTCTTCTTTGTGTGATGGGTGGAGTAATTGGTTTGGCTATCGTTTTTACGCTTGCTTTTATAACTAAGTTTTTCTTCGATCTCACTATTATAGTGGATTTAGGAAAAGTAATTCTAATGTTTATACTTTCTACCACTATTGGTTTAATTTCTGGAATTATCCCAGCTTTAATGGCCGCACGTTTAGATCCGGTAGAAGCTATACGCAGTAAATAACTCTGGTTATTTAAGATTTTCGGCCTCTGCTAAAAGCCTTTCCTTATTAATAGGAACAACACCCAGGTATTCACAAACCAATCCTCCGGCAAGATTGGCGACAGCAGCTGCTTTAAATTCATCCATTCCCACTGCTAAACAGGCGGTAGCTGTGGCAATAACAGTATCCCCTGCGCCAGAAACATCTGCAATATTACGTATGTGCGCAGGAATCAAAGTTTTTCCTTCATTTCCGTCAATATAAACTCCCATTTCCGAGAGCGTTATCATCACTTTCTGCGAATTTATTTTTCCTTTTAAACTCGCTGCCGCTTGTTCTAATTCTGGTAAATTTCTGGCATCAAAATCTATTTTTAAACCTTCCCGCAGTTCTTTTAAATTCGGCTTAAAAAGGGTGACGTTTTTGTAGTCTAAGAAATTCCTTTTCTTGGGGTCAACAACGGTAATTGTATTCTTTTCGTTTGTAAAGGCTACTATTTCTGTAATAAGGCGGGGAGTTATAACTCCTTTATCATAATCTTCAAATATTAGAGCGTTGATGTGGTCTTCTTCAAAAATAGATCTTATTTTTTTTGCGATTAAGCCAGAAGTGTGTTCATCCACAGGCTCATCCATTTCGGCATCAATACGAAGTATTTGCTGTTTCTGTCCCATAATACGGGTTTTAACAGTAGTTGGCCGATCCTTTAAACGGATTATTCCTTTGTCGGTTAAGCCCTGCTGTTTTAATAATTCCAGAAAATCGTCGCCTTCCTTATCGTTACCAATAATTGCACAAATAATAGGAGTTGCTCCTAACGATTGTACATTTAACGCAACGTTGGCAGCACCGCCTAAACGATTTTCCTTTTTTTTAACAGAAACAATAGGAACAGGTGCCTCGGGAGAAATCCTTTCTACATTTCCCCAGAGGTACGAGTCCATCATTACATCACCAACAATAAGGATGTTTAATGTATTAAACTGCTGGAACAGTTTTCTCATCTTTAAGCTGTTCTAAAGCATTTTTAATACGTGATACTGCTTCTTTTAATTTTTCTTCGGATGCTGCGTAAGAAATACGTATTGATTTTGGATCTCCGAAAGCATCTCCGCTAACTACGGCTACATGGCCAGTATTTAACAGATATAAGGCTAAGTCTTCAGCGTTTTTAATCACTTCACCATTTTCGGTAGCTTTTCCAAAGAAAGAGCTTACGTCGGGGAAGAAATAGAAAGCACCTTCAGGTAAGTTTACCTTGATACCCGAAATGTTCTTAAGTAGATTATAAACTAATTCCCGGCGTTTAAAGAATGCTTCTTTCATCGTTTTTACACTATCCAGAGATCCTTCATAAGCTGTAATTCCGGCTCGTTGAGTGATCGAACAGGTTCCGGAAGTTATCTGGCTTTGCAGTTTATCGCATGCGTTTGCTATTTCTTTATTACTTGCTGAATATCCTAAGCGCCATCCTGTCATTGCAAAAGCTTTAGACCATCCGTTAATAATGATCACCCGGTCTTTAATGCTTTCAAATTGTGCAATAGACTCATGTTTTTCAAGAAAATTAATATGTTCGTAAATCTCATCCGAAATAATAAAAATATTCGGGTGCTTTTCGAACACCTTTACCAGGCCTGCAAGTTCTTCTCTTGAATAAACAGTTCCGGTAGGATTGTTTGGAGAAGAAAACATAAACAGTTTGGTCTTAGGGGTTATCGCAGCTTCCAGTTCTTCAGGAGTGATTTTAAAATTACTTTCAATGCTGGTGTTAATAAAAACAGATTCGCCTTCAGCCAGCTTTACCAGCTCAGAATAAGAAACCCAGTATGGGGTAGGAATAATTACTTCATCACCCGGATTTATGAGGCAAAGAATAGCATTGGCAAGGGATTGCTTTGCACCAGTAGAAACTACAATCTGATCAAAAGAGTAATCGAGGCCATTTTCGCGTTTTAGTTTTGCGGCAATTGCCTTTCGCAGTTCAGGGTAACCGGCAACCGGTGTATAGTAAGAATAATTTTCATCAATAGCTTTCTTAGCAGCTTCTTTAACGAAATCCGGTGTATAAAAATCTGTTTCACCAAGGCTCAGGCTGATAACATCTACGCCTTTTGCTGCCAGTTCTCTGCCAAGTTTTGCCATTTTAATAGTGGCCGACTCAGCAAGATTGTTGATTCTATCTGATAGTATGCTCATAATCAGCAAATATAAAAAGCTGTTTCTAAAGCCGCAGTATAATTTTGTTATTTTTAAGATAAAAGGCAAGATAATTGATTGGAAAGCCTTTGAATTTTTAACTTTGTCCAGTTTGAAATCGCATAAAAAAATCATCCTCACTTCCCTTATTGTCGGCATTTTACTGATGTTCGGAAAGTTTCTTGCTTATTTTATTACTTCCTCAAACTCTATACTTACCGATGCTGCCGAAAGTATTGTAAACGTGGTTGCCAGCACATTCGCTTTTTACAGCATTTACCTGTCGGCTTTGCCCCGCGATGAAAATCATCCTTACGGACATGGTAAAGTCGAATTTTTTTCCATGTTTGTTGAAGGTACTTTAATAGCCATTGCAGGGGTATTGATAATCAGCAAGTCGGGATATAACCTTTTTTATCCTCAACAAGTAACCGATCTTTTTGATGGTACTTTAATTATAGCAGTTGCAGGAGTGGTTAATTTTATTCTCGGAACTTACATGGTCAATCAAAGCAAAAAGTTTAATTCTTTAACTCTCTATGCAGATGGCAAACACCTGATTACCGATGCTTACAGCAGTGCAGGTTTAGTACTGGGTTTGTTAGTGATTTATTTTACAGGTTTGTATTATTTAGACAGCCTCCTTTCTGTTGCCCTTGGAATTTATATTGTATTTACAGGTTACAAGCTGGTAAGAAAATCAGTAGGAGGCTTGATGGACGAATCTGATTTTGACCGGATAGAAGAAGTGATCGGAATATTAAACGATAACCGACGTGATCCCTGGATTGATATTCATAACCTTCGAACTCAACGTTACGGGCCTGATTTCCATGTAGATTGTCATGTAACGCTTCCTTATTACTTTGATTTGAATCACGTTCACGAGGAGGTTTCTAAAATAGATACGCTCATCAATCAGAAAGGCTTTACCCGAACTGAATTTTTTATTCACGCTGATCCCTGCCTGCCTCAATGTTGCCATTACTGCCGTATGAAAGATTGCCCGGTAAGGAGTGAAGAAAAGAAAATTGATATTATATGGACCTTGAATAACTTAACCAAAAACAAAAAGCATTTTGAATAGCTATTAAATAGCTTTATTTTTTGACTTTTAACTTTTGACTTTGTCCGCATGTACCTCTTTAATGTTCGTGTTTACGGCCTTTTAATTAATCAGAATAACCAGATTCTGATAAGTGATGAAGAAGAGTATGGGAATCAGTTCAGTAAATTCCCAGGCGGGGGACTGGAATATGGCGAAGGGTTGTTGGAAGGACTGGAACGTGAATTTATGGAGGAGTGCAATGTTAAAATTAAGATTCTCCGGCACTTTTACACAACTGATTTTTTCTGCAAATCTGCATTTAACGAAAGCCAGATTATCAGTGTTTATTATCTGGTAGAACCTTTGAATGAACTTCAGCTTAAATTTAAAGAAATGGTTTTTGATTTTGATGAAGAGGGAGATATTAAACAGGTTTTTCGATGGAAATACTTGGATGAGCTTTCAACCGACGATGTTACTTTTCCTACAGATAAGAGAGTTATAGAACTATTAAAAAATGAAAAAAACACTAACTGAGAGAGACTTAGAGGTAATATGGCATCCTTACACGCAAATGAAACTTGCGGCTCCCCCCATTGCAATAGTAAGGGGAGAAGGCGCTTATTTGGTAGATGATAACGGGAAAAGATACATTGATGCCGTTTCTTCCTGGTGGGTAACTACTCACGGGCATTCGCATCCGTATATAGCAGAAAAGGTTGCCCAGCAATTAAAAACACTCGAGCACGTAATTTTTGCAGGTTTTACACATCCAACCGCTGTAGAGCTTGCTGAAGGCTTGCTCAAGATATTGCCCGGCAATCAGAAAAAGATATTTTATTCCGACAATGGTTCTACGGCTGTAGAAGTAGCACTGAAAATGTGTTTTCAATACTGGACGAACCGTGGGCAGGAGCGGTCAAGAGTACTTGCTTTTAAAAATTCTTATCATGGAGACACCTTTGGAGCTATGGCGGTAAGTGCCCGAAGCGCTTTTACGGCTCATTTTGATAAGCTTTTATTTGATGTGGATTATATCGACCTTCCAAATAAAGATAATATAGATGCTCTCAAATCTCAAATATTGAACCTCAAGCCTCAAATCTCCTCCTTTATATTCGAACCACTTCTGCTAGGTTCCGGAGGGATGCTGATGTATGAAGCAGAATATCTGGATGAACTGATTTTCTTTTGCAGGGAAAACAACATTCTTACTATTGCTGATGAAGTGTTAACGGGTTTCGGAAGGACAGGAAAATTGTTTGCTTCCGATTATCTGGCAAATAAAGCAGACATTATGTGCTTTTCGAAGGGGTTAACCGGAGGAACAATGGCTTTGGGTGTAACATCCTGCACCAATGAAATCTACAATGCCTTTCTGTCTGAAGATAAATTAAAAACGCTGTTTCACGGTCATTCTTTCACTGCTAATCCAATTGCGTGTTCAGCGGCTTTAGCCAGCCTCGAATTAATGAATAAGGATGAAACGTTACAAAATATAAAACGAATAGAAACTCTTCACAGCAGTTTTAAGCAACGAATAGAAAATCATCCGCGTTTAATTGAAGTACGGCAAACAGGAACTATTATAGCGCTTGAATTAAAAACGGGCGAGGGTACTTCTTACTTTAGTAATTTGCGGGATAATCTTTATAATTTCTTTCTTGAACGGGGAATTATACTGCGGCCATTAGGGAATATAATCTATATCCTTCCGCCTTACTGTATTTCCAATAATGAACTGGAATATATTTATGCTCAGATAGAAGTGGCTTTGGAAGTATTTTAAGCTTAATTGATTTTATTTAAAGTTTCTTGCAGGATAGCGGGGGATAATGGTTTGGAAATGAATCCTTTTACAAAAGGAAAATCTCTGGAGCGTTTTTTATCATTGTCATCAATAGAAGAAGAGACAATAATAACGTTAATTTTTTTATTCAAATCGGAAGAGATATTACTTAACATTTCAAGGAAATCCCAGCCGCTTACATTTGGCATGTTTAAATCCAGTAAAATTACATCGGGTAGATTCTGGCTGTTTTTCTGGTTGTCTTTAATGAATTCAAAGGCAATTAAGGCTTCAGTATATCCGGTATATTGATCAAATAAGTTGTTCTTCCCGATAATTAAATGGGCTATTTTATGATTAATAGGTTCATCGTCGATAGTAATTACTTTGGTCATGATGAGTTAATAATAACGGATTGTTTAAATATTTACTTTTGCTTAAGGTAATTGCGTTTAACGGATGTTTTTTAATTGTATTGTTTAAAGTTAATAGTTTAAATTTAAAAAGTAAATGAATCCTGAAATTTTAAAAACGCTTGTTACTATGGAGATGCCTTTTGGAAAGTATAAAGGGCGTAAAATTTCAGATCTTCCCGAAAGTTATCTGATCTGGTTCCACCAAAAGGGTTTTCCTCCCGGTAAGTTGGGAATGCTTTTGGCAACAATGTATGAAATCAAGTTAAACGGATTGGAATACCTGCTACAGCCGTTAAAAAATAACAGGTAAAACAAAAGCTCCTTTTTAGGAGCTTTTGTTTTTTAATTGTATCCTAAAATTTTAAGAACCTGCTTGCTGTTTTGTTCTTCGCCGAACACTTCAAAGTTAAATGTTTCATCCCTGTTACGGCGTATAATTACATGTTTTGGCGAAGGAAGAAGGCAATGGTGTATTCCTCCATATCCGCTTAAAACTTCCTGGTATGCACCTGTATGAAAAAAGCCAAGATACTGAACCTTACGAGTTTTGGGCATAAACACGTTGTTCATATGAGCTTCCTGATTGTAATAATCCTGTCCGTCGCAAGTAATTCCGCCTAAATTCACCCGTTCGTATTCGGAGTCCCAATTATTTACCGGTAATAGAATATATTTCTGGTTTAAAGCCCACACATCGGGCAGGTTCGTTATAAACGATCCGTCGAGCATCAGCCATTTTTCCCGATCATTTTGTTGTTTCCGACCCAAAACTTTATATAATATACCGGATGCTTCCGCTACAGTATACTTACCAAATTCAGTAATGATGTCCGGTTCCATTACTTCGTGTTCGGCACAAATTTCTTTGATTCGTTTAACAATTTCGTTAACCATGTAATTGTAATCGAAATCAAAAACCAATGAATCTTTAAAAGGCATTCCGCCTCCGATATCAAGCGTATCCAGATCAGGATTGATCTTTTTGAACTTACAGTACAGTGTAACGTATTTTTCCAGTTCGTTCCAGTAATACGGTGTATCAGAAATTCCTGAATTGATAAAGAAATGTAACAGTTTTACTTTAAAATTAGGGTTTTGAGCAATTTTACTATTGTAAAAATCTATTACATCTTCCATTCTTATTCCTAATCTGGAAGTATAAAACTGCGAATCAGGCTGCTCTTCAGCAGCTATTCTTATTCCCAAACTGCATGGAATATCCAGTTCATCATCGTAAATATTAAACTCTTCTTTATTATCCAGTACGGGAACGATATTTCTGAACCCGTCGTGAAACATATCAATGATGTATTGTTTGTACTGGTAGGTTTTAAAGCCGTTGCAAATAACTGTGATATCTTTACTTACAATGCCTTTTTTTTCAAGCGCATCAATCATAGGCATATCAAAGGCAGAAGAGGTTTCGAGGTGAATGTCGTTTTTTAAAGCCTCTTCAACTATATGCCTGAAATGCGAACTTTTTGTACAATAGCAATATTTATATCCGCCCCGGTAATTATTTTCGAGAATGGCACGCTGAAACAGCAACTTTGCCTGTTGAATTTTTTTACTGATAATAGGCAGATAAGTAAAACGTAAAGGAGTTCCATACGTTTCGATCATCTCCATCAGGTTAAGATCATGAAAATATAATTCATCATCCAAAACCTCAAAACCTTCCTGTGGAAAGCCAACACTGAGATCAAGAAATTCTTCGTAACTCTGCATTCTTATAATTTTCGCAAAAATGTGATTTTTTGAGCATAAACTTTCTTATTGTTTATCATAATTATTTAAAGATGCTAAAATTTATTTTTTCGGGGAGATGTATTTCCGCTATCATACATCGGGCGCTTCCGCCACCGTTGGTTTCAATAGTATTTAATGAGGAGGAAATAATTTTTGCATGTTTTTTTAATATACTGATCTGATCATCCCTTAATGAATTTAATGCTTGTTCAGACATAATCAGTAAACTTTCTCCATGGGTATTTTTTAGCTCAAGCATATTTCCTGCAAAGCTATTCATTTGCTCTTCGGTAATTTCAATAATTTCTTTGCCAGTGTTTTTCAAAGATGAAATAATGTTTGCTTTTTCTGCTTCATCGAGAATTGTTTCCAGGCAAATAACAGCAAATTTATTGCCTATACACATCATAACATTTGTGTGGTAAATAGCTTTGCCACTCTTATCGGTACTGTTAAAGGAAATGAGTTTATAAGAACTTAAATCGCAAAACTTCTTTAAAACCTCGGGGTCTGTTCTGGGCGACAGGCAAGCGTATGCGATTTTGTTATCGCGATCTAAAACCATGCTTCCTGTTCCTTCCAGGAATTTTTCTTCACTTTCAAAATAACTGAGGTCGGTTACAGAGCTTACCGTAAATCTTGTTTTTAATGTATCGATAATATCTGTACGCCGTTCCTGCCGGCGATTTTCGGCTTGCATAGGATAAAGGAATACTTTACCATCGTTATAAGTGGCAATCCAGTTATTTGGAAAAATAGAATCGGGTGTATGAGGAGCCGGAGTATCTTCGACGACTAATACATTTACACCGTTTTTCTGAAGTATTTCTGTAAACCGGTCAAATTCCTCCAGTGCTTTTTTTTGAACTTCTGCATTAGCCGCTGAAGAATTCTGAAAAGCATTACTTAAAGCAGTTTGTTCGTTGTAATCAAACTGAACAGGTCGGATCATTAATATATTGGAAGTGGCCTGCATCTTGTATTTTTTAAATAGGATCTCTTAATAAAGGCATACTCATACAATGAAAACCGCCTCTGGCCCTTGAAAGTTCGGCAGAAGGAATCAGTATTAACGTGTTTTCAATATTTTCCGGTATAAGTTCGTCTCTTTCAAATTTATCAATCAGATCAACCGCATTTATTACCTCAAATCCATTTTCCTTAAAAGCTTCTATGGTTTTATCATTCCTGTCATATCCCAATACCACGCCTTCTTTAATAGCCAGCACATTACAGGAATCAGTCCATTGTTCGCGGGAATCGTATGGAAAAATATTATTGCCTGATTTTATAAAGACGGTTTTTTCTTTACAGCCCAAATCGTTTTCACTAATATCTTCCAGGAGTTCCTGTATACACTCAAAACGTTTTGGCTGTTTGGTATTGCCTTTTTCAAACTGTATAATTTCAGGACGTTCTTTATTTGGTTTTCCTGTCAGATTATCTAAAATATCATCTTTTACGGTAGTATCGGTAGAAGTAATTGAATCTAAAACCACCCATATGTTTTTTCTTACCTGGGTGAAAATAGTATCAATATGCATAAAATCTCTTTTCCGGGGGATTTTAATTACTGTTGCTTTGCTAACTACGTTTTTCTCAAATAAAATCTTAATAGCTTCTGCTGCTCCGCTGGAAGATGTGCGTTCACTGCAACCAATCAGAATGTGATCTTTACTTACAATCATTACGTCGCCGCCTTCCAGCGTGGTTTTTTCAATTTGTTCTTCTCCCGGGCGCAGAAAATATTGGACGGTATCGGGAATCTCAACAATTTTATCCCTGTAATTGCTAAAAAGCGGATGATTGAAAAAAATGTATCGAGCTAACAGAGTTTCTCTGCTGCGGGCAGTTTTAGCAGGTTTGTTTAATAAAATATGATCGTTTATTGTAATTCCTATATCTCGTGTAAATATAAAATTAGGAATTGGGGCGAAGATCATATTTTCACCGTTTACAGAACCTGAAATAAAAACTTTAGCCAGCTCAACCGGATCAGTTTCTATCAGCTGTTTCTGTAAGCTGTAGGTGCAGCCTTCAATTGCACAAACGGCAGCGACCAGTTTTTTTCTTACACTGATATCTTCTAATATTTCTGATAAAAGTGTTTGCAGTTCAATTACTTTAGTTGAATGATGAAAATCAACATGATCTGGAATAAAAAAGGATCTTTCAGTGGAATTAATGATGTCGTATTTCCCTTTTATTTTGGCTGCATCTAAAAAGTACAATAATACTTTTACATAAATATCGTATTCCCTTCTCCTAATGGTATCTAAATGCACAATGTCTTCAAACAGCCAATCCTGAGCTTTAGAGGGAACAACTTTTCCTAACCCGCTGTCTGGACTGTGAATTAATAAACAGCGCAGTTTACCTACTTCAGAACTAACTTTTATCTTAAAATCAGCAGTCGGCATAAATAACTATTTGTATCAACAAAGCTAACTGTTTTTGCACGATATAAATTGTGGGAGTATATGCCTTTATTAATTAATTTTGGCGGATGGATTTTATTATACGCGGAACAATTGATGCCGTTAAGGCACTTTATAATTCAGAAATTACTTCTGCAGACATCAACCTGCAGCAAACAAGGAAAGAATTTGAAGGGCAGGTTACGGTTGTCACTTTTCCTTTTACACGTTTTTCTAAAAAATCGCCGGAACAAACAGGTTCAGAAATCGGAGAGTTCTTAAAATCCAGATTCCCGGAAATAGCAGATTTTAATGTTATAAAAGGTTTTTTAAACTTATCTGTTTCTGATAAATACTGGCTTGAGGAGTTTCAGCAAAAAATAATAAAAACTGACTTTGGCCAGTTTGCGCCGAACGGCAAAAAGGTAATGGTAGAATATTCTTCTCCAAATACAAATAAACCTTTGCATTTGGGTCATATACGCAATAATTTATTAGGTTATTCTGTTGCGGAGATTTTATCAGCAAACGGGTTCAATGTTATAAAAGTCAATTTAGTAAATGACAGGGGAATTCATATTTGTAAATCAATGCTGGCGTGGCAGAAGTTCGGAAACGGTGAAACTCCCCAAAGCAGTGGTATAAAAGGTGATCATTTAGCCGGCAAATATTATGTTATTTTCGATAAGGAGTACAAAAAGCAGATTGAAGAGTTCAAACAACAGGGACAAAGTGAAGAGGATGCAAAAAAGAATGCTCCTTTGATTCGTGAAGCCCAGGAAATGCTTCAAAAATGGGAAGCTGGAGATGAAGAGGTAATTTCCTTATGGAAAACCATGAACAGCTGGGTATATAAAGGATTTGAAGAGACGTATAAGAAGCTAGGTGTTGATTTTGACAAGTTTTATTACGAATCGAATACGTATTTATTAGGTAAAGATATTATTCAGGAAGGCCTGGATAAAGGCGTTTTCTTCAGAAAAGAGGATGGATCAGTTTGGATAGATCTTACCGCCGACGGATTGGATGAAAAGCTAGTTTTACGTGCCGATGGAACATCTGTTTACATTACGCAGGACCTGGGAACCGCCGAATTAAAATACCACGACTTTAAAATGGATGAATCTATTTATGTGGTAGGTAACGAGCAGGATTATCATTTTAAAGTTCTCTTTTTGATACTGGAGAAACTGGGAAAGACATGGGCAAAAGGATTGTATCATTTGTCTTATGGGATGGTTGACCTGCCTTCGGGAAAAATGAAGTCAAGAGAAGGAACCGTGGTAGATGCGGATGATCTGATGACTGAGATGGAAGAAACTGCACAGCAGCGTACAGAAGAGTTAGGGAAGGTGGAAGGCTTCAGTGAAGAAGAGAAAAAGGAGTTATATCATATTATCGGTATGGGAGCTCTTAAATATTTCTTATTAAAGGTAGAGCCCAAAAAACGGTTGCTTTTTGATCCGCAAGAGTCGATTGACTTTCAGGGGCATACCGGGCCATTTATTCAATATACGCATGCTCGCATTCGTTCTGTAATTGCACGGGCTGGAGGAGATGTTTCGAAAAGTTTTGGCCTGCCTGAAAACCTGGCGGCTACAGAAAGAGAACTCATTTTGGCTTTGAGCAAATATCCCGATACATTAAAAGCTTCCGCTGCTGAGTTTAGTCCGGCACAATTAGCCAATTATGTATATGAACTTGCAAAACTTTATAATAAATTCTACCATGAAGAACCTATTTTAAAAGCCGATGCTGAAATTATACGTGATTTTAGAATTGCACTTTCTTTTGCAACTGCCAATGTGATAAAAAAAGGTATGAAATTATTGGGAATTGAAGTGCCCGAGCGGATGTAGTAACTTATCAAAGTAGTAATTTTAAAAACACATATATGAATTTTAAAACGATATTTTATACCTGTAGTATTGCAGCAATTTCGTCTGGAATTTACCTGGAAGCAAGTGCACAGACAGGAAAGCCGCTTTTTCCGCAAACGCCGGGTTTGCAGACGTACACCTTCCGCAATAGCATGAAAAAAGATGTTGCTGCAGCTTTAGACAGTATTAAATCTCTTGGTATCACTGTTTTAGAAAGCAGTACGAATCCACAGGGGATGAGTGCAGAAGCATTCAGGAAACTATTGGACGAACGGAATATGAGCAGTCCTTCCGTAGGAGCCGACTACAATGAACTGGTAAAGAATCCTGCTGAAATAGCACGAAAAGCCAAAATTATTGGTGCTTCTTATGTAATGGTAGCCTGGATACCGCATCAGAAAGAATTTACCCTGGAAGATGCAAAAAAAGCAATTACCGATTTTAATGCTGCGGGAAAAGTTTTAAAAGAAAAAGGAATTACTCTTTGCTATCATCCTCACGGTTATGAATTTGCGTCTTACCAGGATGGAACTCTTTTCGATTATATGGTAAAAAATACCAATCCTAAATATGTGTCCTTTGAACTGGATATGCTCTGGGCTTTTCATGGGGGCCAGGACCCTGCACAGCTTTTACTAAAATATCCAACCCGCTGGAAGTTAGTCCATCTTAAAGATTTAAGAAAAGGAGTTAAAGGAGACCTTACCGGTGGAACATCAACAGAAAATGATGTAGCCCTGGGAACTGGTCAGCTAAATGTTCCTGAAATTTTAAAAGCGGCCAAAAAAGTGGGAGTGAAATATTATTTTATTGAAGATGAGAGCTCGAACTACGGAAAACAGATTCCACAAACTATGGCTTATTTAAAAAGCTTACAGGAATAATTTTAAACAATAAGGCTGACAGCGTTTTAAACCTGTCAGCCTTACTTCTATATTATCCACTTCTCTTTTGATAATTAAAAACTGCCAGTGAGTTAAAAATAATTGCAAAAGCAATAGTTGCCAGAATATGGCTTTTAATATCGGCAAACCCGCTTCCTTTAAGTACTACTAATCTCATCACATCTATAAAATAAGCTACAGGATTTAATTTAGTAATGTATTGAGCCCATGTGGGCATGCTTTCTATAGAAGTATAAAGTCCTCCCAAAAGGATGAAAACCATCATAAGAAAAAAGGAGATCAGCATGGCCTGCTGCTGGGTTGCAGTAAAGGTGGAAACAAGCAATCCTAAACCCAATACGGCAAAAAGATAAAGTGCAGCAAAAACATAAATTACAAAGAAACTTCCGGCAGGTATTATTCCGTAAAAAATCCAGGAAATAAAAAGTCCGACGGTTAAAACGCCCAGTCCAAGAACCCAGAAAGGAATCAGTTTACCTAAAATAAAATGATACTTTTTAATAGGAGTAACATTGATTTGTTCGATTGTGCCGATTTCTTTCTCCTTTACAATATTTAACGAAGTAAGAAAGGCGCCGACCATGGTAAGCAGGATCACCAAAATTCCAGGAACCATAAAATATTCGTAGTTCATCAGTGGATTATACCAGTTTGAAGAACGGATTTCAATAACAGGTTGTGGGCTAAAACGGGGGAATTGAATCCATTTAAGCCTGATCTGCTGATTAAAATCCTGTATAATGCTTCTAAGGTACGCTCCACCCAGATTTGCTTTTACTCCGTTTATCGCGTTAACTGCTAGGAATAAGGAGTTCTCGTTTTCCCTAACCAGATTTCTTTCAAATTCTGCCGGTATTTGTAAAATCAGATCCGATTTATCCCGCTCTATATCTTCTATTGCTTTTGAATAAGAAGAAGTATAGTTTTCGAGAAGAAAGTAGCCTGAAGAAGATATCTTGGAAATAAGCTCCCGCGAATAGGATGAGTGATCATTATCAACCACGGTTATTTTAATGTTCTTAATTTCATAATCTGCTGCTTTTGGCAGAATTAAGAGCTGCATCACAGGCATGATAAAAATGATCCGAAGAATAGCAGGATCGCGGAATATTTGCCTGAATTCCTTTTGAAGTAAAAATCTGAGCGTTCTCATGCTAATCTTATTTTAAATTTTTTAATACTAAGCAGCAGCAGAACGACGGTCATTGCGGCAAGGATCAGCGTTTCTTTCCAAACAGCTTCCAGTCCTACGCCTTTGATCATCACCGATTTCACAATTAAATAATACCATTTGGCAGGTACTACATTCGAAAGAATCTGCAGCGGCAAAGGCATATTTTCTACGGGAAACATAAAGCCGCTGAGCATAACCGTTGGTAAAAACATCCCCGTAAGGGAAATGAACATGGCCGTTTGTTGCGAGTCTGTTGCCGAAGAGATAAGCAGGCCCAGAGACAGGGTTGTAATTGTAAAAAGAATGCTTTCAGTTATCAATAGGATTACGCTTCCGTTTACCGGTACATCGAGGACAAATACGCTTAAAAGTAAAATGCTGATGATATTGACAACGGATAATAACAGGTAAGGGACCGCTTTCGCTAAAATTATTTTTAAGGGCCGCACCGGCGATACCAACAGCACTTCCATTGTTCCGTTTTCTTTTTCGCGAACGATGGTGATAGCAGTCATCATGGTGCAAACCAGCATTAAAACCATTGCCATTACACCAGGGACAAAACTATAAGCGCCTTTTAATTGGGGATTATATAACATCCTTACTTCTGTGTTGATAGAGTAAGGGAGCTTATCATTTCCTGAAACACGATTCTGATAATCCAGAATAATTGCCGAAGCATAATTGGTAAGTGTATTGGCAACATTCGGATCGGAAGCATCGGCGATGAGTTGTACGGCAGTTTTGTTTGAGTAATGCAGCTCTTTATTGAATTTTTCTGGTAATACTACTACCAGCTTTATTTTTCCTTTCTTAAACTCATCATCAATCTGCCGGTACGATTGGAGATATTTGGTTACCTGGAAATACTTGCTTGCATCCAACTGTTGGATTAGCGATTGAGAGCCAGGATCTTTTGCATTATCAAGTACAGCAATAGTAGAGTTTTTTACCTCATTTGTAAGTGCGAATCCAAAAATGATGATCTGTACTATGGGCATACCTAAAAGAATGAGCATGGTACGCGGATCGCGAAAAATATGGTAAAATTCTTTTTTAACGAATGATAGAAATTGCTTCATAATCAGTCTTTCAATTTTTAACCTTCAACTTTTAACTCCTTTCTCATCCATCGCTTCTGGTTGCCTTTCTTGCCAGCTTTAAAAATACCTCGTCCATTGATTCAGCGCTGAATGTTTCTTTTAATTTTTTGGGACTGTCTAAAGCTTCAATTTGTCCATCCACCATAATCGATACGCGGTCGCAATATTCGGCTTCATCCATGTAGTGTGTAGTTACAAACACAGTAATTCCTTTTTCTGAGGCTTCATAAATCAAGTTCCAGAATTCACGACGTGTAACGGGATCAACACCACCTGTTGGTTCATCGAGGAATACGATTTCAGGTTCATGAAACACGGATACCGAAAAGGCGAGCTTTTGTTTCCAACCTAGAGGAAGTGAGCGGACAAGCTTATTTTCCTCTGCTTCCATGTGAAGTTCTTTCAGTAATGTTGCTGTTCTATCCTTAATAAAACTGTTGGATTTGCCATAGATGCCTGCATAAAAGCGGATGTTTTCCTTTACTGTCAAATCTTCGTACAGGGAAAACTTCTGGCTCATGTAACCTATGCTTTTTTTAATCTGCTCGTTCTGCCTGTAAACGTCAAATCCTGCAACCGTTGCTTTTCCTGAGGTAGGCATAGATAATCCGCATAACATTCGAATGGCCGTGGTTTTTCCGGCGCCGTTTGCACCAAGAAATCCAAATATTTCGCCCCGTCCAACTGAAAAAGATATTTCATTTACGGCAACGAAGCTGCCAAAACGCTTGGTTAGTTTATCTGCCGTTATTACTTGCTGTGCAGTTTCCATCAGTTCTTCATCAATTGAATGAAACAATCTTCGATATTGGCTTTAGCAGGAATAATCTCAAGGCCGGGAAATTCTGACTCCTTCAACTTATCGGAAAGTTGCTTACTGTCACTCCCTTCTTTTAAAACCACATGATGATATTCTCCGAAAGGATAAGCATCCGCTACTTCCGGGAGTTGCTGTAATGCCTTCAAGAGTCCGAACATGTTTTCAGCCTGCACCGCTAACAAAGGTTTTGAAAATGAGTTAATAATATTTTCAGGTGTATTTATTGAAAGAATTTTTCCCGACTGCATCAGGGCTACACGGTTGCATAAGCTCGCTTCATCCATGTATGGAGTTGAAACAAGAATGGTAATGCCTTGCGCTTTCAGTCTTTTAAGCATTTCCCAAAATTCTTTTCGTGAGACAGCATCCACGCCGGTAGTTGGTTCGTCAAGAAACAATACAGAAGGTTTATGGATCAGGGCGCAGCAAAGAGCAAGCTTCTGTTTCATGCCTCCGGAAAGTTTTCCTGCCCGGCGGTTTTTAAATGGCTCTATCTGTACATAAATATCTTTTACCAGGTTGTAATTTTCAGCTATGCTGGTATTGAAGATGCTGGCGAAAAACTCCAGGTTCTCGGCAACAGTCAAATCCTGGTATAAAGAAAATTTTCCGGGCATATAGCCAATTCGTTGCCTTATCTCCTTATAATCCCTTACTACATCAAAACCGGCTACAGAAGCAGCTCCCTCATCCGGTAAAAGAAGCGAAGTTAATATCCTGAACAGACTGGTTTTACCGGCGCCGTCAGGGCCAATTACTCCAAAAAGCTCTCCATTATTCACTTCAAACGAAAGTTTTTGCAAAGCAATGGTAGTCGTCTTTCCGGTGGTGTAACTTTTTACTATATCCGTTGCAGTTACCGCTTTCATTGTTCGGGGTTAAAAATTACTTCTCCATACATACCTATTTTTAAAAAGCCGTCGTTTTTCACCCGGATCTTCATCGGATAAACAAGGTTGGCCCGCTCGTCTTTCGTTTGTATCGTTTTTGGTGTAAATTCTGCCTTATCTGCTATCCAGGTAATTGTTCCGGGCAGGGTTTTATAGTCGTCTTCCCCTTTATCCACCCGTACTTGCACTTGCTGACCCAGTTTAACCTCAGGTAGCTGACTCCCGGTTATATAGGCTCTCAGGGTTAATTCAGAAAGATCGGCTATTTTATAAAGGGCTTTTCCGGGAGCTGTTATCTCACCGGCTTCTGCGTATTTGGTAATTACTGTGCCTTTTACCGGATTGGTGATGTTTGCCCGCTCAAGCTGATCATTCAATTGGGCTATTCGTTTTTCAAGCGGTTTGCCCTCGCTTAAAATTCCCCTGTTTTGAGTAGAAATAGCGCTTTTCTGCACATTGATCTGCTGCCGTGTTACTTTTATCTGTTTATTAAGCACATCTATCTGGGCGTTGATATCATCTAACTGCTTTCCTGTAGCTGCGTCCTGTTTTAGCAGGTTCTCTGTGCGTTTTCTTTCTCTAAACAGTGTTTTTAATTGCGATTGCTGTACAGCCAGCTGATCCTCCAGTAGCTTTACCTGGGGCTTTACATCAGCAGTTTTTTGATTTAACGCACGTATGCTTGCTTCAACCTGTTCTTTTTGAAGAGCTATTCCCTCTGCATCAATCTCGCCAACAATTTTGCCTGCCGGTAAGGTTTGTCCTTCATCAATATTAAATGATATTATTTTGCCTGCTATTTCAGAAGAAACTATCACATCATTGGCTTCAAAAGTACCTGAGGTATCATAATCGCTTTCACTGGAGGTGCAAAAGGCTAATAGAATTGAAGTGCCAAGTAATAAGGTTATTATTTTATTCATTGCTGTATAATTAAAATCCGGTTAAATGCTGATAATTTATTTGTGCCTGCAGCACTTGCATCTGATGAATAATTCTGGATTGCCTGGCCTGGTCTTCGGCATTCACTTCTCTCAGATAATCATTTGCTGTTATTACGCCACTTTCCAGCTGCGCTCTGGAGGCCATTTTTACTTTTTCACGTAAACTGATTATTGTTTCGTCTGAAATAATTAACTGCTTGAGCTTTTTAATCTCTGCTAATTGCTGCTTTAATTGTGATTGCGTATTAATCAGGAAAGTTTCTTTTTGGACTTCAACACCGTTTTTATTCAGATCAATCAGCTTTTTCTCCGCTTTTGCAGTGTATAGGCTGCTTAAATTCCACGTAAGTTTTGCTCCTGCTATATAAAACCAGTCAAATTCATCTTTCAAAAAGTTCAGCCCTGGTCTTCCGTAACCTCCTTGTCCGAAGAGGCTTGCTTTCGGAAGATTCTTTGCAGCAACCAGTTTCTTTTGCTGGTTTAATAACTGCTCCTGTTTTTCGTAAAGATCTAATTCGGGACGTTGAATTGAATCACCTATAACCGGGGTGGGAGGAATGGCAAATTTTGTTTCCGCGTTCAGGTCTGTTCCCGTTAAAACTGATAGCGTATTCAGCAGACCTTCTCTTGACGATTCTAATTCTACACTTCGCTGGTCCGTTTTAAGCAGTTCTGCTTTTAATACATCCAGGTTGGAGCGAAAAGCAGTTCCGTTTTGTACCTGAGCCAGTACTTTTGCTATACCTGTTTGCAGGTCTTTATAAATCAGCGAAATTTGTTTTTGCTGCTGTTCCAGTAAAAGAATTGTTAAATAAATCTGATCAACTCGCTCACGAAGCTGATAAAGTTCTACTTCCGTTCGTTGTGCTTCTGTTTGCGAACTCAACTTTTGTATTTTTTTCTGCTGCCTGATCACTCCTCCGTCAAAAAGCAGCTGGTTTATGTCAGTGGTAGCTTTATACTGGTCCTTAGACGGGGGATCAATGTTAATTCCGGGTATTGGAATTGTTATCGAGGTAACTTCCGATTGATAAGTAGCCTGGCCGTTTATACTGATCTGAGGCAAAAATCCCTTATTCAGATTACTGATGCTTACTTCTTCTGCTTGCTTTATAAAGTTTTTTTGTTTTAGAGCCGGGTAGTGTTCGCGTGCTAAACGCTGTGCCTCTTCCAGGCTTAATTCAGGTAAATTTTGCCCTATAGTAGTTGATGTAAGACTGATAAAAGTTACTAAAGTAATAACCGTTCTGTTTAACCATTTAGTTAATTTCATGGCAAAAAAATTATTTCTTTATTGAATTAATAATAAATTGCGGTATTTCTTTTTTTCTTTTCTGCATGAATTCCAAATAATGCTTGTTATCCATATCAGTGATAAAAAAGAGGATAGGTTTTGCAAGAAAAGGAAAAATTGTCATCGAAATTATATGTGTTAATAATTGATGCGGATCTGTTTCTTTTATTAGACCTTTCATGCTGTATTCTTCTACCTGTTTAAGAAAGTTGTTAATTGCAGGTTTTTGTTTGCCCCAGATCTTTTTAATAAAATCATCCGGCTGTTTATTCATTTCATTAATAACAAACAGAGGAATGTATGGGTTATCCGATACCACATCAATATAATCGGAACAGAATTCCTCAATCTTATCAAACAAGGGTTCATCCGAATCAAGGATAGCAGTAACTCTTGGAACGATCCGCATTAATGCTTCAGTGAAAATTACTTCAAAAAGCTTTTCCTTGCTGCGAAAATAGTAATGAAGCAAGGCTTTGTTTATTCCGGCTTCATTAGCAATATCCTGCATTCGTGCACCGGCCATGCCTTTCAGTACAAACACTTTCTTAGCTGCTTGTAGTATCTTTTCTTCTGTTGACTGATCTTTCACTGTTTTATCCATATTGTTTAACCATTTGGTTAAATCAAAAATAAGATGTGAATTTATTTCATGCAAGTTTTTTGTAAAATTTTTGCGATCCGGCTGGAATAAAAATCCGGGATGTTAAAATCAACATCGTTTACAAAGTATTGCCTGTGTAGAACGTTTTAAGTAGTTTTAGATTTTTAACAAAAATCTTTATTATGAGAATTTTCAAAAAAATTTTTTTGCCATTGATGATTGCAGTTATGGCACTTTCATTTCAGGCTTGTAAAACAAAAAAAATAGCAGCTCAACCTGCGCAGGAACCTGCGGTTGTAACTGAAAAAGTAGAAGAAAAAGCGGAACCGGTTGTAACTGAAGAGAAAAAGGAAGAACCTGTTTCTATTGAAGATAATCCCGATTTCAATTTCAGTAATATTCAATTTGAATTTAACTCTGCAGTATTAAAAACTTCGTCTTACCCTGTTTTAGATAAAATTGCCTCCGAAATGAAGAAATATCCCGAAGCAAAGTTTATTATAAACGGCCATTCATCTGCAGAGGGAACTGAGGAACATAATAAATCCTTATCTGTTGACAGAGCTGTTTCAGTGAAAACTTTCTTAGTGAATGCCGGTGTAAATTCTGAAAACCTGCAAACTGTGGGATATGGCGAAAGCAAGCCAATTACAACAAATGATACCGAAGAGGGAAGAGCACAGAATCGGCGGGTAGAAATAAAAAACGATAAATAATTTAAAAGCCCTTCATATATTTCAAAAGAATAATGCCGGAAACCCTCCGGCATTATTCTTTTAATCATATTTATTGGTAACAAAATGAGTTTAGTTTGTTTTGCTTATTCTTCTGATAGCTCGTTTAAGTAATTTATAAAGAAAAAATAATCCAAGAAATAGAGCGGCAAAAAACAGAATTAGTAAAATAACAAAAACCGTTTGAAGCTTTTCTCCATCAGCATAAGCCCAGCCCATAGTTCGGATTTGTTTTTATAAAATGTTGTTTAAATTACTTCAAGCGGCTTTTCTTTACTCCCTGCATTGTTATTTTTACAGGTTTGATCAGGCCGTTTTGATCGAAATACATTCTGTCTATACAGGTTTCACGCTCATTGGCATCCTTTTTACCTAAGGGCCTCCTGTGATAAACGATATACCATTCATCTTTCTTTTCGTTGTGAATAACAGAATGGTGCCCCGCTCCTGTGGCCACCGTAGGGTCTTGCTGTAAAATAGTACCAATACGGTTAAAGGGACCAAAAGGAGAATCAGAAATAGCATAAGCAACACGATAATTAGGTCCGCCCCAACCACCTTCTGACCACATGAAATAATATTTGCCATTCCTGATAAACATGAAAGGACCTTCCACATAATCCTTAGGCGTAATCTCTTTAAAAGTACTGCCGTCTTCTAATGGAGCAAAACCAGTGAAATCGTCTTTTAATTTGGTGATATTGCAGTGTCCCCAGCCGCCGTAAATCATATAATACTGATTGTCCTTATCCTTAAATACAAACTGATCAATTGGTTGAGCACCATTAACAATTTTATCGAGCAAAGGCTTTTGCAGGTAATCTTTAAAAGGGCCTTGGGGGCGATTCGCTATTGCAACTCCGATCCCGCCGGTTTGTTGTTCATTTTGAATGTCATTCGCTGAAAAGAACAGGAAGTAAGAGGAATCTTTTTTTACAATTGCTGGTGCCCACATTGCTTTCTTAGCCCATTTGATGGAGGCAGTGTCAACGATGTGTGCATGTTTAGTCCAGTTTACCAGATCCGGAGATGAAAAAGCATCCATAAAAACCTGTTTTTCATAAGGCGCCGAATAAGTTGGATAAATCCAGTAGCGATTCTCAAAAACCGCCCCTTCAGGGTCGGCATACCAGCCATCAAAAACCGGATTTCCTGAGTAGCTTTTCTTTACAGCGTTTGATTGTGCGTATAAATGAGATGAGCCAACCGTGGTAAAAAACGCAAGGATCAGAGCCTTATTTAAAAAAGAGGATTTCATTTCAAGTAGGTTAATAGTTCGATCTGATTTAATTAAATTACTAAAATCGTTAATTACTTCTTATCTACAAACAGATCAGGCAGTTTTTATAGTATCAATTGCGATAGGCTTTTTAATCAAAAGTAAATTTTTTTCTTATTGATAGTGTAAAATTCTTATCTTCAATAAGTTGAAACGTCTCTGGCTCTCGATACTACTATTTCTGCCGGTATTACTTCAGGCGCAGATTAATTCCGGTCCGCGATTTACTGCTCTCGGTAATACGGGAGTTTCTTTGCAGGATGTATGGAGTTTGCAATCTAACCAGGCGGGATTGGCAGCCTTGTCGTATGCTGTTATTGCGGGCGCTTACGAACGCAAATACCTGAACGAAGATCTCAGTACGCAATCTGCAGTGATTGCCGTTCCATTCAATACGAATGTTTTCGGACTTAGCTTTCAAAATTATGGTTTTTCTGTGTACAATGAACAGCGAATGGGTTTTACGTACGCCCGGAAATTCGGAAAGACAATTTTTGCGGCACTCGATTTTAATTATCATCAGGTAAAAATCCAGCAATATGGTTCGGCAAAAAGCTTTTCTGTGGAAGGAGGCTTACAATATAAACCTTATGAGAAGCTATGTATCGGAACGCATATTTCTAATCCCAACAATAGTGGATTTACTACAGAGGTTGACGCTGTAATACCTGTTACAATTGAGTTTGGCGCTTCTTATCAATTTACTGATAAAATTCTGCTGAGTTCGGCGCTGGCTAAGACCTTGAAAACAACTTCAGATTTTAAAATCGGATTGGAATATATACCTGTAAGCTGGATTGCATTACGCGGTGGATTTTCGGCAAATCCTGTACGTGAATATGCAGGAGTTGGATTTGAATACGAAAAGTTCCATTTTGATTTTGCTTCCTCTTCTCATCCTGTTCTTGGATTTTCACCCCAGGTTGCTTTTAGCTATGAATTTTAAAAAGTTGCCTTTTGCTGTGTTTCTTATAATTCAGGTAATAGCATCAGGGAAAATAGCAGCACAAACGGTTGGCGAGTGGGGTGAGGAACTCATAGAATCTGTAGCAGAAAGTACTGAGGAAGAAACCGATCTGTCTGAATTAACCGAAATATGGATGGCTTACCGCAAGAATCCGGTGGATGTAAACAGGATAACAAAAGAACAGTTAGAAGAGCTTGTATTTTTATCGCCGCTGCAAATTGCAGCTTTTATGAACTACCGGGAAGAAAGCGGAAAGTTTATTGAGTTACTTGAATTGCAAAGTATTGAAGGTTTTGATGCAAAAACCGTTCAGAAATTGTTGCCGATGTTAAAAATAGCTTCTGGTAATCCCTTCTCAAATCTTTCTATAAACCAGTTGCTGAAAAAAGGACAAAGTGAAATTATTTTCAGAACAGTACAGCTGGTAGAGAAGCAGGAAGGATTCTTAAAAGGAGATTCGGCAAAGAATAGTGCTTATCCCGGATCTCCTCAAAAACTGTTAATGCAGTATCGTTTTAATTACGATCACCGCTTATCCGCAGGGTTTACAATGGAAAAAGATCCGGGAGAAAGTTTCTTTTCCGGCAGGCATAAAAGCGGTTTTGATTTTTATTCTGGCCATGTGCTTTTAAAATCGGACGGAATTATTAAAAAAGTGATTATTGGTGATTATTCTCTTCAATTTGGTCAGGGATTAACGTTATGGTCCGGTTTGTCTTTCGGTAAAACTTCAACAATCGCATCCATTGTAAGAAATGATATAGGAATTAAACCCTATACCTCTGCAAATGAGTTTTCTTTTTTTCGGGGATCTGCAGTTACTATCGCTTACGAAAAGATCAGTATTACGCCATTTGTTTCCTATAAAAAAATTGATGGGAGCTTTACAGAAGATTTCCGGGTAAAGTCACTGCTTGAAACGGGATTGCATCGAACAGCCACAGAATCAGAAAACCGAAAATCAATAGCAGAATTTGATTACGGTTCAGTAATAGAATTTAAGAATAAGCAATTGAAGCTCGGTGCTATTATTTATCGTACTGGTTTTAATCATTCCTTTGCGGCTGATTCTGAACCATACAAAAAGTTTGATTTTGCTTCGTCCTCTTTAATAAATACCGGCTTATACTACAGTTACATTTATAAAAATATTTATTTTTTCGGAGAGGTTGCTAAAAGCATGAGCAGCGGAATGGCTTACCAGGCCGGGGCTCTGGTAAGTTTATCTCCAAATCTTTCTTTAGTAGTTTTAAAACGGAGCTACCAGAAAAATTATCATTCGTTTTATAACCAGGCGTTAGCAGAATCAAGCACTGCAGTAAATGAAAAGGGACTTTATACAGGTTTAAATCTTAAAGCAGGATCAAAAATTGAGATTTCAGCATATGCTGATTTTTTTCGTTTCCCCTGGATGAAATTTCGCGTGGATGCTCCCTCAAAAGGTTTTGAAATCCTTGCTCAGCTTAATTATTCTCCAAATAAAAAACTAACTGTAAATCTTCGCTATAAAATTGAAAATAAAGAAGAAAATGATGAGGAGGATAATGAAATCAATTACCTGGAAGAGGTTGTCAGGAGAAGTTACAGGGCAGAACTGAGCTATCAGTTTAAGGATCTTCGGTTCAAAAACCGTTTAGAAATAAGTACATACAGGAAAGGGTTGGAAAAAACTGAATCAGGGTACCTTGCTTACCACGATATTGCATACAGTCCAAAATCCCGGTTTTCTTGCAGCGGACGATTCGCATTATTTGATACTCCCGGGTTTAATTCCCGCATATATGCTTACGAAACAGATCTTTTATATAATTTTTCTTCACCTGCTTTCCAGAACAGCGGTATGCGCTTTTATTTAAATACCCGATACAGGATTACCAGGAAAACTGATGTTTCAGTCAGGTACTCCACTACAAATTATATTGATATAAATGAAATAGGTTCGGGGACGGATAAAATTAATGGTCGCAAAAAATCAGAGATAAAACTTCAATTACACTTGCAATTGTAATGGATCGGATATTAAAAGGCGAAATTCCCTTTGTACGTATTCTGCTGCCGCTGATAGCCGGAATAAGTGTGGCAATTTACAGCATTCCTACACTGCAGCTTTTTAAAATGATGCAGCATGTACAATTTTTGTTGCTGGGTTTACTGTTCCTTTTTATAGTTTTCTATCAAAGGCTTTCCCTATTTAATTACAGGGGAATTGCCGGATTTTTGTTCAGTTTGTTTATTGCTTTAAGTGGATACCTGCTTTGCGTCCGGCAAAGTGAAAAGTTAGAGGTGAACCATTTCAGTAAATTAAATCCGGATTTTCTGATTGCCTCCATTTCTTACGAACCTAAGTTAACCGGCGATATTTTGCGCTTCGAGGTAAAAGTAAAGCAAGTATTGAATAAAAACCAGTTTCAAAAATCAAAGGGAAATTTATTAGTTGCTTTAAAAACAGACACCCTCCTCAATCAAAAATATCAGTATGGGGATTTACTGCTGATTCCTTCAAAATATAAAGAAATAGATCCTCCGTATAATCCTTTTGAATTTGATTTTAAGAAGTACCTGGGCTACCGTTCTGTTTATTATCAGGCTTTTATTAACGAGCAGCAAATCCGTCTGATAGGTCATCATACAGGAAATCCTGTTATAGAATATGCCATCAACCTGCGGCAAAAACTTGTTGAGCGTTTTAATAAACACATTGCAGATAAAAATGCAGCAGCCGTAGCTTCTACCCTTATTCTCGGCTACAAAGCAGATCTAACACAGGAAGTTTTAAATGCATATTCTCAAACAGGAACCATGCATGTCCTATCCGTTTCAGGTATGCATGTAGGTATCGTTTTTATTGTAATTGCTTTTCTGCTTCGTCCCCTTGATAAAAATAAAAGATTAAGAATATTAAAAGCTTTTATTTTATTGATTTTTATCTGGACTTATGCAACAATAACCGGATTTTCTTCAGCCGTATGCAGGGCAGCAATTATGCTTAGTTTTGTTATCATCGGGAAAGCTGTTAACAAACACACCAATTCCTACAATCTTATTTCAATTTCGGCGGTATTGCTTCTAATTTACAATCCTTTTTACCTTGTTGAAGTGGGTTTTCAGCTTTCGTACCTGGCGGTGCTGGGGTTAATATATCTGTATCCCAAAATTTATCAGCTTCTTTATGTGAAGAACTATTTTTTCGACCAGATATGGAGTTATACTGCATTATCAATCGCAGCCCAACTTGCTACATTTCCTTTAAGCCTCTACTATTTTCATCAGTTTCCTTTGTATTTTCTCATCAGCAATCTTTTAATTGTTATCCCTGTTGCACTGATCATGTACGCCGGCCTGGTGTTTGTTCTGCTGCCATTCGGATTAATAGAATCTTCTCTGGGCTGGTTTCTAAATCATAGTATTGTATTTACAAATAAGCTCTTGTTTACAGTCGAGCATCTTCCTTTTTCTGTTTTAAACAAGATTTGGATCAACAGTTTTCAATATCTCCTGATTTATGCCATCGTTTTTTCACTTTTCTATTTTATAATTTATAAGAAGAAGGCTGCAATTTGGCATACGTCATTCTTCATGTTAATTTTTTCTTTAACCCACATCAATACCAGGCTGGTTAAAATAAAAGAAAAGAAAGTAGTTTTCTACACACTAAGAAAGAGCTCGGCGGTTGGTTTTATAGAAGGCAATCACATGTTTCTTCTTACCGGTCTTACTTCAGCCGATAAAACCTTTACCTTTTCTGTAAAACCATCAACAGAGGAACAGGGAATAGGAGAGTTGACGATGATTAAAACCGGACAGAAAATAATAAGTAGCAATTTTTACCTGGAGGGTAATTTTATTCAATTCAGAAATTGGAAAATGGCCATTTGGGATAAAAACTTCGATAAGAAACATTATTCAGAAAAGATGGTATTAAGCGCAGTGCTTATAAGCGGAAATCCCAGAGTAAATATAAACCGGATTAAAAACACTTTTAATTTTCCTACACTGCTTATTGATGGAACTAACAGCGATTATAATATTAAAAGATGGTCCGCCCAGGCTAAAAAACTAAACCTTAAATATTACATTTTGAAAAGGAATCCGGCTTATATAACCGATATATAAATAAAAAAGGAAGCTGCACACAATACAGCTCCCTTAAAACGCACAACCACTGACTTCTGTATGACGGCCTCTATCCCTCAAGGTTTAATGATGGCGGTTTTTTTATTTTAAAACTTTTTCCTGCTGAATCTTTGTCAACAAAGTTTGTAACTGCTGTGTTTACCTGAATATGCCCCTGCAAAAAACAGAAGAGCCTTTCGAGTTATTTTTAATTGGAGATACCGGTGATATTTCCCGTTCAAAGCCAGATCCTGTTATTGAAACTCTTCGCTCTCATTTTAACCCTGATCAAGCGTCCGCCGTGATTTTTCTGGGAGATAATATTTACCCCCGGGGCTTACCTCCAAAAGGCAATATTTTACGGCACGACGCGGAACTGACTTTGAAACAGCATCATGAAGCCCTGAAAGATTATCATGGGAAAATTGTTTTTATTTCAGGAAACCACGACTGGAATAAAGGCAGGAAAGATGGTTATGAATACGTTTTACGCCAGGAGAAATATCTTCAGAAACTGTTTGAGGGCCGCAATATATTTTTGCCAAGCAACGGTTGTCCCGGTCCGGTTGAAATAAATATTTCAGACAAACTAACGCTGGTAGCTATTGATACACAATGGTGGATGCAAAAAGGTTTTCGCCCGATTGGCGATCAATGCGGCTGCCGTGTATCCTCGGAAGAAGAGTTTTTTGAGCATCTGATAAATATTCTGGAAGAAAATAAGAATAAACATTTGGTTGTAATTGGCCATCATCCGGTATATAGTTATGCTATTCACGGCGGCCGGTTTAAGCTGAAACATCATATTTTTCCTTTAACTCTTTATGATGAAAATGCCTGGATTCCGCTGCCGCTTATCGGATCTATTTTGCCGCTCTATCGAAAATTTTTAGGAGCAAGAGAGGATGTTTCCCATCCCCGATACAGGCGACTTCGTAAAAGGCTGAAAGAAATTTTTGCAGCTTACCCTAACCTGATTTATGCCGCAGGTCACGAGCACAACCTGCAGTACATTTGCAAGGAAAATAATCATTTTCTGGTAAGCGGCTCCGGTTCAAAAACAAAATATCTTATTCAATCAGGCAAACATCTTCGGTTCGGCATAAAATGTAAAGGGTTTTTTAAGGTACGGTTTGAAACGGACGGCTCCGTTTTCATTTCGGCCTGGGTAATTGATACCGCCCGGAAGAAAGCCAAAGGCAACCTGGTTTACGAACAACAGATCATTTAGCTTATCTTTTCTGAGGGCACTAAAACTTTTAAAGCCTTTTCTAAAATTTCAAGTCTGATTTCGCGGGTTTTTCCAATAATTTCTCCGTCTATCTGTAACGTGGTTTTTCTTGAACTTCTAATCAGGGCTTGCTTACATCCAAGCACTTCAACATACTCTGACGTTTGAAGAGTGCCGTTAAACATTTTCCATGCAATGGAAAGCAGTTTTACCCGAGGAAACGGTTTTACAATAACAAGTTCAAATTTTCCATCATTTATCCTTCCCGTAGGATTGATTACCGCACCTGTTCCGTATTTTGATGCATTTGCAAAAGTTAAAGAAACGGCTTTCCTGGAAACTTCGTTGTTATCATACTTAATATAAAATTTATATTGTTTGATAAGAAAAAGTTCATAGAACATGTGCTTGGCGTACGTGAGCAAACCTCTTCTGTTATCCTGTTCAAAACGTTTTACAATCCGTGCATTCAGTCCCACATCGGCCAAATGGATACAAATGTGGCCATTGATTTTAAGGAGATCAATTTCACGGGTAAATCCCTTGCTCAGAAGTTCTAAACATTGATCAATTCGGTTGGAAATTCCCAGTTCTCTGGCCATGCCGTTGGCAGAACCTAAAGGAACTATTAGAAGCGTTTTTCCAGTATTTAATAATAGTTTAGAAAGGAGGTTAACAGTTCCATCGCCGCCTGCACCGGCAATAATCTGAGGGTTATAAGACTTGATTTCCTTTTTAATGAAGGACGTGTCGTCTTTTCCCTGCATTTTATAAATGCGATACTCAAAACTCTGCTTTTTGGATTGATCTGAAATGGTTTTTTCGAGCGTTTCTTCTGGCCGGTTTCCGGATTTTGGATTGATAACAAAAAGTACTCTCATCTTTTTATTTTTAATATCCGGTACCAGTGCAGAAAGAAGAATTCTTTACCACAGCAGATTTATAATTGTTCTTTAACTTCCAGCAGGAATTGTTTTAACCGCTCTAACGAATCAATAACTTTTTGGTTTTCTTTAACCTCTGATTTATTTGATTTCAGGTATTCTTTGGCTCCCTGTAGTGTAAAGCCTTTGTCTTTTACCAGGTGAAAGATAATCTTCAGATTTTCAACATCCTCCGGCGAGAAAAGCCGGTTGCCTTTTTTATTTTTCTTAGGCTGTAAAATATCAAATTCCTTTTCATAAAAACGGATTTGCGAAGCATTGACATTAAACAGTTCAGTTACTTCACCCATCGTATAATAAAGCTTGTTGATATCTCTTTCTTTATAAGGCATATTGCAAATATAATTGACATTTCTGTTTTAGGAAAGATTAAGAGCGAAGATGAATTCGTAAATCACTTATTCTCCTTATAACTTTCATTCAAAAATTTAACTTTGCACAAATTTTATACAGATGACGACGAAAGAAATCAGGAAAGCGTTTTTAGATTTTTTTGCAGGAAAAGGACACCACATTGTTCCATCAGCACCTATTGTAGTTAAGAATGATCCAACGCTGATGTTTACCAATGCCGGGATGAACCAGTTTAAGGAACTTTTTCTGGGTGAAGCATCTGTGAAATTTAAACGTGTAGCTGATACCCAACGCTGTTTACGTGTTTCCGGCAAACACAACGATCTGGAAGAAGTAGGAATTGATACTTATCACCATACCATGTTTGAAATGCTGGGTAACTGGAGCTTTGGTGATTATTTTAAAAAAGAAGCAATAGAATGGAGTTGGGAATTACTTGCCGAGGTTTATAAAATTCCCAAAGACAGGTTATACGTTACCGTTTTTGAAGGAGATAGTAAAGAAAACCTTCCAAAAGACCAGGAAGCGTATGATTTCTGGAAACAGTATGTTCCCGAAGAAAGAATTATCCTTGGGAATAAAAAAGATAATTTCTGGGAAATGGGCGATACAGGTCCCTGCGGCCCTTGCTCTGAAATTCATGTAGATTGCCGTGCCGATGATGAGCGCAGACTGGTGGATGGTAAAACGCTGGTTAATGCCGATCATCCTCAGGTAATTGAAATCTGGAACAATGTATTCATGCAATTTAACCGTCTGAAAGACGGCTCTTTGCAGCAACTTCCGGCAAAACATGTCGATACCGGTATGGGATTGGAGCGATTGGTGCGGGTGTTACAGGGTAAATCTTCCAATTACGATACCGATGTTTTCCAGCCCTTAATTCAGCTTATTTCTAAAGCCTGTGGGATCACGTATGGCGCGGAAGAGAAAACAGATATCGCCATGCGTGTGATGGCGGATCACATACGGGCTATTGCGTTTGCAATTGCGGACGGACAGTTACCGTCAAATAATAAAGCGGGATATGTCATTCGGCGCATTTTACGGCGTGCCGTACGCTATGCCTACACTTTCTTAAATTTCAAAGAGCCTTTTTTAAATCAGCTGGTTCCTGTTTTAGCCGAGCAGTTTGAGGGAGTCTTTGATGAATTGAAATCACAGCAGGACTTTGTTCAAAAGGTGATTTTAGAGGAAGAGGTTTCTTTTCTGAGAACTCTTGCAACCGGTATTCAACGATTTGAAAAATACGCTTCCGATAAGTTCCAGGTGGCAGGTGATTTTGCATTTGAGCTATACGATACGTTTGGTTTTCCAATCGATCTGACGGAACTTATGGCTCGTGAAAAAGGCTTAAGTGTAGATATGGAAGGCTTTCGCAAAGCGTTGGAAGAACAAAAGAACCGCTCCCGGGCGGCAACAGCGGTTGATACCGGCGACTGGGTAATTCTTAAAAATTCTGACGAGACGGAATTCATCGGTTACGATGAGTTGGTTTCTGAGGCCCATATTCTGAAATACCGGAAAGTAAGTGCTAAGGGCAAAGAACAATACCAGCTTGTTTTAGACCGGACTCCTTTTTATGCAGAAAGTGGCGGACAAGTTGGAGATTCGGGCGTACTGAAGAGTGCTTCGCAGGAGATTGTTATTACGGATACAAAAAAAGAAAATGCGCTTATTGTGCATTTTACTGATATGTTACCGAACGAACCCGGTGCTGATTTTATTGCAGAAGTGGATCGGTCAAAACGCTTAAGCACCGAGAATCATCACTCTGCTACACATTTAATGCATGCTGCATTAAGAGAGGTTTTAGGAAATCATGTTCAGCAAAAAGGCTCTCTGGTTAATGCGGATTATCTTCGTTTTGACTTTTCACATTTTGCTAAGGTAACGAATGAGGAACTTGCACAGGTAGAAGCAATTGTAAACCGTAAAATACGGGAAAATATTTCTTTAAAAGAGGAACGTTTTGTGCCTTATCAGGAAGCAATAAACAGGGGAGTGACAGCACTTTTTGGCGAGAAATATGGTGATTTTGTACGTATTATAACCTTTGACGATAATTTCTCTAAAGAGCTTTGCGGGGGAACTCATGTAAAAGCTACCGGACAAATAGGATATTTTAAAATCATTTCAGAAAGTGCGGTAGCAGCAGGGGTGCGTCGTATAGAAGCAATAACAGGTGAAAAAGCTGAAGCATATTTTAACACGCAGGATAAGTTGGTTACTGAGTTAAAGCAGCTGTTAAAAAATCCAAAAGATCTCGCAAAGTCAGTTGAAAGTCTTCTGGAAGAGAATGCCCGTCTAAAAAAGGAGCTTGATCAGGTGATTGTAGAGAAGGCTGCTAATTTAAAGCAGGAGCTCGCTAAAAAATCAGAACAGATAAACGGGATCAATTTTATAGCAGAAAAAGTTCAACTACCAAGCATTGAAGCGGTTAAAACCTTAGCTTATTCTTTAAAAGATATTGTGCCTGATTTATTTTTAGTCCTGGCGGCCGAAACGGAGGGGAAACCAAGCCTCACCGTAATGATATCGGATAACCTGGTAAAAGCCAAAGGGCTTAATGCAGGTTCCATAATCAGGGAACTCGCTAAGGAGATTCAGGGCGGGGGAGGAGGTCAGCCTTTTTACGCCACAGCAGGCGGAAAAGATGCTGCCGGATTAACACGGGCACTTGAAAAGGCAAAGGAATATTTAAAATAAGGTATTTGCATATCCAGCTGGTGTAATTATATCGCCTCACCTATCGCTTGCTTGGGAAAGGTACTCGTGATGTACTAAAAGGTACTTTAGACATAGAAAAAGGTATATCGGAAGTAGAAAAAGGTACTTTAGATATAGAAAAAGATACCTCGCTGGTACAAAAAGGTATATCGGAAGTAGAAAAAGGTACCTCGCTGGTACAAAAAGGTATATCGGAAGTAGAAAAAGGTACCTCGCTGGTACAAAAAGGTATATCGGAAGTAGAAAAAGGTACCTCAGGGGTACTAAAAGGTATATCGAAAGTAGAAAAAGGTACTTCGAAAGCAGAAAAAGGTACATCACAGGTACAAAAAGGTATACCGGAAGTAGAAAAAGGTACATCAGGCATAGAAAAAGGTATGCCTAAGGTAGAAAAAGTGCTCGCAAGTGCTAAAAAGTATATCAGTTAAAAAAAGAAGCATGTAGTGAGCACAAAGCAAAGCCTTTGATTTCAAATCAACGGCCTGGCAGTTTCAAACGTGCCCTGTCTTTTCCTGTTACTGAGATTTGATAATCCTGAATTCTGTCCGCCGGTTATTTTGCCTTCCTTCTTCCGAAGAATTATCTGCGATGGGAGCAGCTTCTCCATATCCTTTATAAGTTAGTCTCGAAGGATTTATTTTATTGTTCACGAGGAAATTATAAACTGTCTTAGCCCTGTTTTCCGAAAGCAACTGGTTCGATTTATCATCTCCGACATTGTCTGTATGTCCGCCGATTTCTATCGTTATCCGAGGGTTCGCGTTTAAAAAGCCCAGTAATTGTTGAAGTTCTGTTTTTGATTCAGGTAATAAAGAAAATTTATTAGTGTCAAAAAAAATATTTCTCAGTACTACTTTCCCGCCTACTTCAATTTTATCAAGAGGAACTTTAATATGAAATGGTTTTGTACTAGTAGTGGAATTAGTTAAAGAGAAATTTTCAGAATAAAACAGATATCCTTCTTTGGCTACATTTAACGCGAATGTTTTTCCCAACGGCATTGTTGCTAAAAATTCTCCTGTTTCAAAATCGCTTGAATCGTCAAAGATTACCTTGTTGTTAGCCAGACTTATTATCTGAATTTTAGCATCAAGTACTTCCTGGGTAGATTTGTCAAAAACAATTCCTTTAACATAGGTAACAGGCTTAGGACGTAGCTTTTCCGGGAGTGGAAAGGAATAAATATCAAGTCCGCCGAAACCGCCTTCTTTATCAGAAGCAAAAAAAGCGGTGCTCCCGTTACTGCTGATAATTAGACTGCTCTCTTCTTTAAACGTATTTATAGGGTAACCAAGATTTTTGGGCTTCTGAAATTTTCCATTAGCATCTTTTCTGCTTAAAAACAAATCCTTGTTTCCCATACCCGGCCAGCCGTTTGATGAAAAGTATAAAGTTTGATCATCGGGATGTATAAACGGAGACTGCTCATCGTAAGGTGTATTTATCTCAGGGCCTAAATTTTGAGGAATTTGCCAGCCTCCGTCCGTTTGTAATTCTGTTTTCCAGAGGTCATATCCGCCTATTCCGCCGGGACGCGTACTTACAAAATACAAGGTACGTCCGTCCGCACTTAACGAGGGTTGTGATTCCCAGCCGGGAGTATTAACAGGTGCGCCTATGTTAAAAGGTTTGCTCCAGTCTTTCCCTTCCCGCCTGCAGACGTAAATATCACATCTTCCCATTCCATCGGGGCGATTACATCCCGTAAAAAACAAATACATGCCATCCGGGGAAATGCACTGTGCGCCTTCGTTATATGTATCTGTATTGATGTTCCTGCTTAAGTATCTCACATTCGTCCAGTTGTTGTTACTTCGGGTGCTTTTATAAAAATCTTCATTTCGGTTAGCCTGCCGGGTAAAAATGATGGTCTCTTCATCGGCTGTAACAACAGGCAGATATTCCTGTTCTTTAGAATTAATTTGCTGGCCCAGGTTAACTGGATTGAAATTAACCGGATTTTTTAGTGCGTTTAAGGAAAATTTGCAGTCTTCAATGTACTTAGTGGCATTTTTACGGCTGCTTTCTGAAATGGATGAATAGGATAAGTATTTAGTGAAATGCTTTAAACTGTTTTCATAATCACCTGTATTCAGTTCGCTTTCTGCCAATCCGAAATAAGTAAGCGGATGAAATTCAGGGTTAATCTGTAAAATTTGCAAATAATTTTTTTTCGCCTCCCCGTAGTTTTGAAGCTTTCTGTAAATATCCCCTAACTGCTGCCAGGCGGCGGAAAAGTTCGGATCAATACTTACGGCCTTTTTTAAATGTTCTATAGCCTGCTCATATAATTTATAGGAAATAGCCTGATTGGCCTGTTCGTAAATTTTCTGGGCCTGCTTGTTTGCCGATTGTGTGTTTTGTCCAAATAACAACCCGCCAGAAAAAAGCAAAACTAAAAGGAGCGTATATTTCATCACCTGCCTATTACGCAATTATAAGAATTTAGGTTATATTTTAATTCCTGGAAATCAGGGAATGTTCAGATACTTATGGGTTTGTAGTGAGATTTCCCACTTGGGGTTTTGCATTACGTATTCAATTATCAAAGGAGTAATAACCGAAGCTTTTGACCATTCTGGTTGCAGGTAAAGTTTACAACTCGGAGAAACCATCTGGGCATGTTCTTCAGCCCAGGCAAAATCACTTTTGTTAAATACAATTACTTTTAATTCTCCGGCTAAAGGTGCAATTTCGGGCCGTGGCGATTTGAATTTTTTAGGAGATAAACAGATCCAGTCCCATGAACCCGATAATGGGTAAGCGCCGGATGTTTCAATAAAGGTTTTAATTCCTCTTTTTTGTAATTGTCCGGTTAAATAATCCAGGTTATAAATTAAAGGTTCGCCTCCGGTAACAACTACCGCCTTTCCGGGGTATTTCGCCGCATTTTCAACGATCTGATCTGCAGAAGTAAGCGGATGAAGTTCTGCGTCCCAGCTTTCCTTTACATCGCACCAGTGGCATCCTACATCGCAGCCACCCAGGCGAATAAAATAAGCAGCTTTCCCCGAATGATATCCTTCGCCCTGAATGGTATAAAATTCTTCCATTAAAGGTAAAAGAGTTCCGTCTGCTGGTATTTGATGGGCCATTGTTCTATTTTCGGGTTGCAAATATACATCAAACAAGAATGAAAGAGATGCAATGGTACAGGATATTGCTTGGCGCTGACCTTCTTTCAATGCCATTTTTTATTACTTCTGTTCTTGCGGGAAGGAAGAAATTATGCCTTATCAAAGACATGGATAAATATTATGCTGTACAGAGATCGTGTCCGCATGCTGGCGCCGATTTAAGTGGAGGATGGTGTAAAGAAGGAAAACTTATTTGTCCATATCATCGTTATTCTTACAATTTAGAAACTGGTAAGGGAAGCGAAGGGCAGGGCGATTACATCGATACTTTTCCTGTTGAGGTAAGGGAAGATGGGATATACATAGGTTTGCCAGAAAGTAGAAACTTTTTTAAAAGGTTATTTTATGATTAACATCCAGGAAATTGATCATTTAACGGAAAAGTTTTATGAATGTATTTGCTTTAATCCGGAGCATTACCCCAAATTTGATCAGTTGCAGGAGCTGTTTTACGGCGCAGGAAAATTAATTAATACGAATTTCGATAAGCCCATAGATTTTACTGTTCAGAGTTATATACAGGCCATGATGCACCAGATAGAAGAGGGGAATGCAATTTTTTACTCTCAGCAGGAATTAGCCGATATAACAGAGATTTTTGGAAAAATGGCTCAGCGTATAAGTGTTTATGAGTATTCTTCCATAGTTGATGCACCGCTTCCGTGGAAAAGGGGGGTAAACTATATCCAGTATATTTTTACCAATGGAAAATGGCTTATAACTTCTATGATTTGGGGGGATGAGAAAGAGACCGTACAAATTCCACAAACGTATCTGTTATAGCGGCAATTTAATTTGAACTTATAGGTTCCGCTTCATCGGTATTAAAACAATTCTTTTAGAATATAATATCTGTACGGAGATATAGTAACTGATATAAGTGAACAAAGGGGCAAAAATCACATCAATTGTAAAATGTACATGCTGCACCAAAACCAGTATTCCCATTAAAACAGTTGCTATAATTCCTAAAATTTTCTCATTTCTGTTTCTGAGGCATAAAAAAATAAGAAACTGGGTGGCCGTATGCCCCGAGTAGAAAAGATCTTTGGTGACATAGCTTTTTCCGTAAAAAAAGTTACTGATTGGATCCGTTATCGCGATCAGGTCTGCAGGAGGATTACAGGGAATGAGAAGAATGGAAATAAAACGCGATATATTCAATATTATAAATCCGTAAAGAAACGTGATAAAAATAGTTGGATCCTGTACTGCCCTGATTATTGCTAAAACAGCCATAAACCAGGTTATGATAAAAATAGGAATGGAAACATCATGTGCAGGAAGATGTTGCAGTATCACATCGTTCTGGTGGAAACCATTTCTCTTTTGGATGTACTGGAAAAAGAAAGGGAATATAGGCATTAAAGAAACAAAAATGCTCATTCCCACTATTAATTTTTGCTTGAACAGAGGCTCCTGCCAGGCATTTTCCCACCTGTTAACTAAGCTGATATTCAGCTTATTCTCATCAAAGTTTCTTTTTTCCATGAAGGAAATTCAATTAGAATAATTTCGGGCACGAATATAGGACATTAATCACTCATTTTAATTAATCATTAATTAAATATAAAGGTTAAAAATTGTTAAAATATTAATACTTGGTTTTTATTAAGGTTTTTTTGATGAACTTATATTGCAGTTATATGTTTAAACATAAAATTTTAAAATTGCTAATACCTTTTGAAACGATATCCATAAGTTCTGCATGAGAAACAGCATACTTATTATGTGTTTGATTTTTGTTAACTGTACTGCTTTTTCTCAGCAAAAAGAAACAAGTGTACAGCTAAGCTGCTATGTAAACGAGGAATTATATCTGAATGCGGGAATCATTGGATTTACATCAGATAAAGCGGGTAACACTTCCTGTAAGGGCGAGTATATTAATTTTTTTAATGGAAGTAAATCTTCTTTCTTTTATGAAAAACCCGATTCTTTAATCCAGAATCCTTCTGCTGAAAATTGGGTAGAAATTAAGCCATCCCAGCAAGCTATTATTCCAGTGGCTGTATTGAGGACAGATTACGAATCAGGAGCTAAAGTTGCGGTGCCGCTTAAAGTAAGATACACCCTCTATCCTGGAAATAATAGTTTACGAAACAACGCACTGGAAAAAATGAATTTAAATTCAAAAAAGATTGAGGCCAGGGAGTTTCCAAAATCAGCTGATACCGCTGTATCTTTCTCCCGAAAAACAGCACCATCCCAAACTTGCTTTAGTGTTACAGACCCTGCTTATTATACATTCTATTACCTTCAGGTTGGTACCGTAATTTATTATACTGAGCCATTTTCCATCCCCGATTATAAAAATGAAGAAGAGGCAAAAGATGTTTTATCGAAGGCTTTAGCATGTTTCAAGAATAAACTTCAATTACAGGGTGAAGAAACTAAACTGAACAGCAACAAAATTGGGTTAGAGACGGGATTTCAGGCTTTGCGTAATACCAATTTACTTCCTTCGGAAATAGAAAGTCTTTACCCCTGGGTAGTTTCAAAAGCAGCAGCAAAAGCTGAATTAGAGAAATGGATATTATACGACCGTAATAAAGGCACGATATCTGCATTCACTAAAATTGATTTTTCCGGATAATACTTACATTAATTTTTATGGCTTCTTTATTTAATCCCATTACAATAAAGGGAATCCGTATTAAAAACAGGATTGCAGTTTCGCCCATGTGCCAGTATTCAAGTTTTGACGGTTTCTCTAACGACTGGCATCTGGTTCATTTAGGCAGCAGAGCGGTTGGCGGCGCCGGGCTCATAATTTCTGAAGCTACCGCTGTTTCTCCCGAAGGACGCATTTCTCCCGAGGATTTAGGAATCTGGAAAGATGAACATATTACAGGTTTAAAACGGATAACAGAATTTATTGAAAGCCAGCATGCAGTTGCAGGTATTCAATTAGCACATGCCGGAAGAAAGGCAAGTGTAGCAAGCCCGTGGAAAGGAGGGAAACCTGTTTCTGAAGATAACGAGGGCTGGAAAACCGTAGCTCCAAGTGCTATTCCGTTTAACGATGGTTCTCCTGTTCCAGCAGAACTTACGCAGCAAGAAATTGAAGAGTTAATTGCAGCGTTTGGTAAAGCTGCAAGACGTGCTGTGCGGGCGGGTTTTAAAGTTATAGAGATCCATGCTGCGCATGGCTATTTGCTGCACCAATTTCTTTCACCTTTAAGTAACAGAAGGAATGATGAATATGGGGGATCATTTGAAAACAGGATACGGTTGTTGCTACAAGTAACTGAAGAAATTAATAAAGAATGGCCTTCAGATTATCCTTTATTTGTCCGGGTTTCAACAACAGACTGGACAGAAGGAGGCTGGAATATAGAAGACTCGATAAAATTAAGTAAGGAACTTAAGAAATTGCAGGTTGACCTGATCGATTGTTCATCGGGAGGAAATGTTCCTCATGCTAAAATTCCCGTTGGCCCTTGCTACCAGGTGGGCTTTGCGGAAAGAATAAGAAAAGAGGCAGGAATATTGACCGCGGCAGTAGGGTTTATTACACAGGCAGAAGAGGCAGAATCAATTATTGAAACAGGACAGGCAGACATCATTTTATTAGCCCGGGAGTTTTTAAGAGATCCTTATTTTCCCTTACATGCCGCCAGAACCTTACATTACGATATAGATTGGCCGGTACAGTACGAGCGGGCAAGAAGATAGCTTATACTTTTGCTTTTGTTGCAACAAGGGCTATGGATAAGCCCATTACAGCAATTATTGTAAAAGAAAATTTGAGACTGGAGGCTGCAGCAACCATTCCTATTAGCGGCGGACCTATCATGAAACCAAGAAAACCAATGGTAGAAACGGCAGCCAGGGCAACCCCCGGGGATAATACCTGTGATTTTCCGGCCGCACTGTAAACTAAAGGCACAACAGAAGATACACCAAAGCCTACCAATAAAAAGCCGAGGATTGCAGTATATAAACTTGGAAAGAGTACTGATACGATTAGTCCTGTGGCGGTTAATGCACCACTCGCCTGCAGCGTTGTTTTTAACCCGTAGCGGCTGGTAAAACGGTCGGCAATAAAACGTCCCATTACCATCGTGCTCATAAAAGCGGTATATCCCGCACCTACCCAGGCTTTTTCGGCCATTACAATATTTTTAAAATAAATGCCGCTCCAATCAAACATAGTTCCTTCGCAAATCATTGAGCAGAAAGCAATAACTCCCAGTTTAATAAGTGATTTCTCGGGAAGGGCAAAGATAGGCTGGTCAGTTTTTGTATTTATATCTTTTTTCAGAACATAGCCCGAGCTGACTGCGACAACTGCAATTGTAATGATGAGAATTAGAATAAAATGATAAAAAGGATTAATGCCTAAGCCAATCATAAAAGCGCCAATGGCTGCACCGGTAAATCCGCCCAAACTCCATAACCCGTGAAAGGAAGCCATAATAGATTTTTTGTACAAATCTTCTACACCAACAGCCTGCGTATTTACTGCAATGTTTATCATATTCCCTGTAATCCCAAATAAAAATAAGGATGCGATTAAGTGAAGTGTGTTAAACGATAAACCGATACTCAACAGAATTACAGCATATAAAACTGCGGAAAACAATACTACCCGTTTACTGCCCTGTTTTACAATTAGGATTCCCGAAAAAGGTAGGGAAATCATTAAACCCACAGGCAATGCAAATAAAACTCCCCCAAGCTCTGCTTCAGACAAATGCAGCTTCTGCTGAATTGTAGGAATGCGTGAGGCCCAGCTGGCAAATCCTAATCCCTGAATGAAAAAAAGACTTGCAACTGCTATCCTGTGTAATAATATTGATCTATGAGCGGTACTTTGAAAAGCTATATCTGATTTCATGAAAGTGGCTTAGCGCAATAATACGGAAAGGCCAATATTAGAAAATAAATCTGATATGAGGGATGTATGAACTGAGTAGTTTTATATAAAAATCTTCCCGAAAATTTTAGAATGAAAACGAACTTCTTTTATAAACTTTCGTATAAGTTAAGATTGCTGTTTAAACTTACAACATACGCTCTATAATTATTAAAATTAATGCCCGGTTACAATTGTATAAAGAAGTTTTTTCTTTGCTGTATTTTTATTTTTTACTTCTGTTTTTTAGGTTTTTCTCAAAGTTGTATAACGGTTAAAGAGGATTTTGGGAGGGGAAGTTCTCAATTTGGTCCCAAAAATAGCAATGTTCCTTGGTGGGTAGAATATCCAGCTGGTGAACTTGATTGTCCTACCAATGCACGTTATTCTATTTTGAGTTATTTTTCAGGCAATTGTTTCGTACAACCAGGAAAACCACAACCCTGGTATACAATTACCGAGGATCATACTTCTGGTGACAAAAATGGATATATGTTATTAGTGAATTCTCCAGATCCGAAATATGAGTACTTTTATAAACAAGCTTTTAATTTATGTCCCAATACAACATATAAGTTTAAAATATATGTGATGAGTTTAAAAAAAGATGCTGTTGGAGAAGAGCCGGATCTTATGTTTACAGTGAAAACAAGTGATGGAGCAATATTGGGAAGTGCGGCAAGAAAGCTGGAATTAAAACCTAGTGCAACCTGGGAGGAAATATCTTTCTCTTTTGATACCAATGGCTCGGGGCAAACAGAATTTTTTATAAAAGATTCGGCGGATCCTCTAAATTTCGGCAATGATTTCGTAATTGATGATATTTCTTTTACTCCTGAAGGGTATATTGCTCCAGAAGATATACTAATTCCTTCAGCTTTTACTCCAAATGGGGATGGCATAAATGATACATGGAGAATTACAAGCCTTAATACTAATTTTCCTGACTGCAGTATTGAAATCTTTAACAGGTATGGTTCTCCAGTGTTTTCAAGTAAAGGTTATTTCAACTCTTGGGATGGCACCAACAACGGAAAACCTTTACCTGATGGCACTTACTACTACATCATTAATTTTAATAGTACTGTTAGAAGAAGCGGATATGTTTTAATTGCTAAATAAGAATAAATAAGGCAGGATCTGTTATTTGAAAAACTATTTCGTTCCCATTTCCGTTTCTTTTATAATCATTAAAATGTAAAATGGCTTTTTTAATGAAATCTTATTAAACCAATATGCGTTAAGAGAATCTTAATAAAGCAACAAAAGAAGGGATGAAAAAAAATAGCACGAAATATCTTATCTGGGTTTTACTTATTACGTTTATTGCTGCATGTAAAAAAGATCCTCAGCTTAAACCCGAAGAAAATGTTTCACCTGAAACGGGAACCAGAACCGAGCTTTCTCTTGATTCTATTTACCTGTACGCAAAACAAACTTACCTGTGGTACGATCAATTACCCGGCTATCAGGAATTTAACCCCCGACAATTCGCTTCTTTTCAGGGCGACGAAGAAAGCATATTAAACAGTGAATTATATACCATTACACAAATTCCCGTCAACCCCCAAACCGGAAAACCTTATGAGTATGTGGCCAATGCCGGCTATCCTAAATATTCTTTCTTAAATGTCAATACAAATATTTCAGGAAGTCTGAGTGCAGTTGATTTGGAAGGTTCGGGTGATGACCTTGGATTTAAAATACAACCTATTGAGATTAACAATTCTTCTTATGATTTTCGGATTAAATATGTAGAGGTAGGTTCTCCTGCTTATAAGGCAGGTTTAAAACGCGGATACCGGGTATTGCAGGCAGATGAGGAAAACATTAATCTTGATAATTTTGATAATATACCTGAGCAGAATCGGGTAGTGCTGAAAGTTCAAAAACCTAATGGTTCCGTTTCTACTGTAACACTTAACATGGATTTCTATGAAAGCAATCCTGTTTTTAAGAAAACTATACTTACTGCCGGTACTAAAAAGGTAGGATATGTTGCTTTAGCCCGCTTTTCTAATCTGAACAATTCCCAGTCTGTATTAAATGATGCTTTCTCTGAATTTGCTAATGCAAACATTGAAAATATTGTTGTCGACCTGCGTTATAACGGCGGTGGTTATGTAAATACTGCACAATATCTTACAAATCTTATTGCCCCGTCAAGCCTCAATAATAAGGTAATGTACATAGAACACTATAATGATCTGATGTCATCAGATAAGGCTGAAATATTGAAAAAACAGATCTTGTATGATGAAAATAACGATCCGGTTACCTACAAGGGCCGTACTGCAACTTATTTTGATCTTGATTTTACTGAAGAAGGTAATACTTACAAGTTCAGCAGTACAATGGAAGTAAACGGAAGCGACGTAACCATTCCTAAAATTGAATCGGTTAAGAATGTGTATTTCATAGTAACACGAAATACGGCTTCTGCAAGTGAGCTTGTTATTAATAATTTGAAGCCACACCTGAACGTTAAAATCATAGGATCAAATACCTATGGTAAACCGGTGGGCTTTTTCCCCATCCGTATTGACCAGTACGAAATGTACATTCCAAATTTCCAAACAAGAAACGCGTCAGGTCAGGGAGATTATTTTTCAGGTTTTACACCTGATGTTGCTTCTGTTGACGATGTGACAAGAGACTTTGGCGATCCGAACGAGTTATGTTTATCAAAAGCATTGGCCTTAATTCAAAATGGCAATACGATAAGCGCCAATACCACCATGGTTTTAAAAGGTAACCGTGTGATGAACGCATCCTCGGTAGAAGTTAAAAATGTAGGTAAGGACGATTCTTTTAAAGGGCTCATCGAAAACCGGTTAAAGCTGAAATAAAATACCGAAATCTTTAATATTCCCTTCCGGAACATGAACAATATCTATTTCTATAAGTTCTTATCAGAAATAGTATCATGTTCCGGAATGCTTCTTTTGCAATAGGCTTCGTTAGTTTATTCCTCCTGGTATATCTTATTCTGATTTACAGCAACAGTTTTTTAAATGTAATTGCTGTTATGTTTATGATATCACCATTCCTGTTAGTTTACATGGTGTATACTATATTAAGATATGGTAAATACTCGGGAAAAGAGCTTGGTGAGAATGAAGAATACGGATACGAAGATTTCAAAAAATCTGACTTCTAATCAATCCAGTTTATTTATAAAAGTCGCCATTTCATTACAATCAAGAACGAAATCAATATCAAGATTGGCAAGCGCGTGATTAGGCATAAAAGATATTTCTGCTGTTGACGGGTTTTGAATTACAACGGTTCCACCATATTCCCTTACCTTTTGCAATCCCCTTGTACCGTCGGCATTTGCCCCGGATAAAAGAAAGCAGGTTAAAGATTCCCTGTATGCTTCTGCGGCAGTTTCAAATGTAACATCAATACTGGGCCGGCTAAAAAGTATTTTTTCAGATGCATCGAGAGAAAATGTGCCTTCTTTTTCTATCAGTAAATGATAATCGGCAGGAGCGAGGTAGACATTTCCCGGAAGAATCGGGTCTTTATCTTCAACTTCTTTGACATTTAAAGGCGTTTTATGTGAAAAAATTGCAGCAAGCGAAGAGTTTATAGCTTTTTTTCGATGCAAAACAATAACTAATGGGATGTTAAAATCAGGTTTAAGGCGGGGCAAAAGTTTTATTATTACATTCAGGCTTCCTGCCGACCCGCCGATTGCTATCAGTTTGGTTTGTTTCATCCCTGTTTTCTCCAGATTTTTTCCTTTTTGTTTACTTCTTTAAACCTTGGAGCTATGGAAGAAAAGCGGATGGTTTCTTTTGAGCCCAGGGCAAGGAATCCTAAGTTCTCCAGGCTTTCATCAAATAAAGTAAATACCTTCGACTGGAGATCCTTGTCGAAATAAATCAATACGTTTCTGCACAAAATTAGTTGAAACTGATTAAAGGAATGGTCTGAAACTAAATTATGAGTAGAGAAGATCATTTTACTGCTCAGGTTTTCGTTAAATTTCACCCTGTCGTACACAGCGGAATAATAGCTGGAAAACTCTTTTTTACCACCTGCCTGAATATAATTTTCAGAATAAAGTTTCATGGCACTCAATGGAAAAATTCCTTTGGCTGCTTTGTCCAGCGCTTCCGGATTTAAATCGGTTGCATAAAGAAGGGATTTATGCAGCAGATTCTCTTCCTGCAGCAAAATCGCCATAGAGTATACTTCTTCACCGGTAGCACATCCGGCATGCCAGATTCTTATAAAAGGATAGGTTCCTAAAACGGGTATAACCTGCTCCCGAAGGGTTTTGTAAAATTCCGGGTCGCGGAACATTTCAGTAACAGTAACTGTAATCTGCTCAACAAAACGCCCGATGTAATTTTTGTCGTTTAGCAAGCGAAACCGGAATTCTGCAAAGCTGGGAAAACGATCTAATAAAAAAAGGCGGGAAATACGCCTTTTTAAAGAAGCTTTTGAATATTCTGTAAAATCATATCCGTGAGTTTCAACTAAATCATTCAATAAAATTCTAATTTCCTCATCTTTTATAATCTCTGCTTCCACGTGCTACTTCAAATAAAGCTTCAATAAATTAAGTAATAGGTCTACATCTATGGGTTTAGAAATGTAATTATCTGCCCCTGCATTTAAACATTTTTCTTTATCGCCTTTCATTGCCTGTGCTGTAACTGCAATTACAGGAATTTCTTTTAATTGCGGATCTTTCCGAATGATAGAAATAGCTTCATAACCATCCGTCTGCGGCAGCATCATATCCATAAGAATAATGCCAATATCTTTCTGGTTCGATGCTATCTGCAATCCTTCTTCGGCAGTAGTGGCTGAAATACAGCTAAATCCTTTTGCTGTTAGTACTGCTTTTAATGCAAAAATGTTTCGGGACTCATCGTCTACTATTAATACTTTGTCTTTTTTCTGATCCATATTGCTTTAAATGGTACGGTCATAAAGCCATACTCTTAAAAGGGAGATGAGCTGATCGATATCAATTGGTTTTGAAATGTAATCAGAAGCACCTGCCTGAATGCACTTTTCACGGTCGCCTATCATAGCTTTTGCTGTTACAGCAATTACAGGCAGGTTTTTAAACCTGTAATTCTGCCTTATTTTTGCGGTTGTTTCATACCCGTCCATTTCGGGCATCATCATATCCATTAATACAATATCAACCTCCTGATTTTCTTCCAGAATTTTTAATGCTTCCTTTCCGTCTACCGCCGAAATCACTTTCATTTTTAACTGCTCCAGCGCTTTGGTTATCGAAAAAATGTTTCGTACATCATCATCAGCAACCAGCACAGTTTTGTTCTTTAATACTTCACTTAATACTCCTAACCTGGATGACGGTGCTGTTTGAGTTTGATCTGTTTGTTTTTCTTCCACAACATGAAGGAACAATCCAACCTCGTCTAAAATGCGCTGATAGGAATGAGCGGTTTTCAATACAATGCTATCCGCATATTGCTTTAACTTTCCTTCCTCATTTTTTGATAAATTTTTACCGGTAAAGATTATAATAGGAATATTTTCCAGTCCTGGATTTTCCTTCACCGTTTCCAGGGTTTCGTAGGCATTTTTGTCGGGTATCCCCATATCCAGGATAACACAGTCAACTTCTTTTTTCTGCAAGGCGTTAACACCATCCCGGATAGTTTCAGTTATGGTTGAATTTATTTTAAAGGTTTCGAGGAAGTAAGCAAGCGCCTTAGCGTGTTTCGGATTTTCTTCAATTATCAGCACCTTACGTGAGCCTTTACTTAATGCCTCCTCCAGCTTGTAAAATACCTTCTGCATCTGCTCAACAGCCAGCGGTTTGTTAATAAAATCGATTGCTCCTTTTAGCAGACTCTCTTTCTTAACTTCCATCGAAGACATAATATGTACCGGAATATGCCTTGTTTCTTTGCTTGCCTTCAGCTCTTCCATTACTTCCCAACCGTCTTTTACAGGAAGCTGAATGTCGAGCAAAATGGCTTTTGGCTTATATTGTTTTGCAAGTTCAATTCCACTATCTCCCCGAACAGCTACAATGCCTTTATATCCCTTTTTACGGGTAAACTCCAGCAATGCTTTGGCAAATAAGGTGTCATCCTCAACTATAAGGATGTATTTATCCTGAGGATTGATGGAATTTCTATCATCATCTAATTCATTCGGAATTACAGAGGTTATAAAACGCGGCCGCTCTTCCGGTGATGATGTGGCAGCTTCTGGTTTGTCATCAATCTCCTTTCTGATATCAATTTTATCTTCTGATATTTCCTTTTTATTCGGGATTGGGTATTGAGGAATTGTGACTATAAACTCGCTGCCACTTCCTAACTCGCTTATTAGTTTTATTTCGCCTCCTAAAAGCTTCGCCAGCTCTTTTGAGATAGACAATCCAAGTCCGGTGCCCCCGTACTTTCTTCTTGTGGTGCCGTCTGCCTGCTGGAAAGCTTCAAATATTTGTTTTTGTTTCTCTTTAGCTATGCCTATTCCTGTGTCTTTTACACTAAAAGCTATGTAGGAGCTCTTGTCTTCAGGAACTGAGATATGAAACTTAATAGAGCCCTTTGATGTAAATTTAAGTGAATTTGAAAGCAGGTTTTTAAGTATCTGTTCTAACCGCAAACGGTCTGTTGAAATTGATGGGACATCCGGACTGATATTGAAAAGTAGTTCCAGGTTTTTTTCCCTTGCCAAAGGTGCAAACATGCTTTGCAGGTCTCGTACTAATTCATCGGCAAATACCGGAGAATATTCCAGATCCATTTTCCCTGATTCAATTTTTGAAAGGTCCAGAATCTCATCTATCAGCGTGAGCAGTCCGTTACCCGAACTTTGAATTACTTTGGCATATTCAATCTGGTCTTCCGACAGGTTATTCTCGGTATTTTCACCCATTAGTCGTGAAAGAAGAAGGATTGAATTGAGCGGCGTTCTCAGTTCATGTGACATGTTTGCTAAAAACTCCGACTTGTATTTTGTGCTCAGCTCCAGTTCTTCTGCTTTTTTCTGTATTTCCAGATTGCGTTCAACAATTACCTGGTTTTTATCTTCCAGTAGCCGGGCTCTTTCTTCCAGTTCCTTATTTGCCTGAAGCAATTCTTCCTGCTGCACCTTCAATTCTTCTTCTGATGCCTGCAGTTTATGTGTTTGCGCTTCCAGTTCGGTATTAATATTCTCTAATTCACCGTGCTGTGCCTGCAACTCTTCTGATTGTGCCTGGGTTTCTTCAAATAATTCCTGCAGTTTTGCCCTGTTCTTAGCTGTATTTAAAGCTACCGCGATATTATTTGATACCTCTTTTGTCAAATGAAGTGCAGCTTCCGAAAATGGTTTAAACGAACCAAGTTCTATTACACCCTTTAAAATTCCGTTATATACGAGCGGAACAATCAGAACATGATTTGGATTAGCAGAACCGCTGGCAGTTGCAATCTTTACAAAGTCAGCAGGTGTGTCTTTTAAATAAATAATTTCTTTATTGACTGCTGCTTGTCCTACAAGTGTTTCGCCGAAAGGAATTACAGTCGGGATTGATTTTTTATCTGCGACAGCATATCCATTATAATAATGCAGTTTTTCTTCGTTGCTTATAAAAAATAGTCCCACTTCAACTTCCAGGTAGTTTACCAAAGCATTTAATGAATCTTTTGATAGTGTGTCCAGCGTTTTCTCACCCTGCAGACTGGTTACTATTAATGCTACTCCGGTTTGAACCCATATCTTTTCTTTATTTTCCTGTCGGAATTGCTGAAGATCTTTCTTCATTTGTAAAATGGCATGGCCAATAACATCATCCTCGGTACGGGGAACTATCTCTACATCCATCTTTCCGTGACCTATTGCCTCTGCAGCTTTGGCAAGCTGATTGTTGTTGCGGTCTATAACCAGCACCGATTCGGCAAGACTGCCAATAACATCGTTAGAAGATATCGATAAATCTATTCCGGTAGAACCTACTGCAAGCTTCTCTGCGGCCCATCGTAATTGACTTAAGCTCTGAGAGATAGTTCGGATAGTATAAAAAACAATAATGATAACCAGAATGATGATACCGGTTACAAGAGCAAGATTTTTATACATATCCATTTTCTCAGCTTCATATAGCTCACTAACTTTTTTATTGACTTCTGACGTGAGTGTTATAAGTAACCTGTCTAACTGGGCAACGCCGCTTCCTGAAATATCCCAGAATTCGTCAGGAGTATAAGTTTTATCAATACCATCATTTTTAATGTAGCTTTCAATAAAGTCCAGAGTAGGTTTAAGGTCGCTGTTTTCCCGGGCTTTTTGATAAGTACTTATTGCCTGCTCTGATCCTTTTACTGAAAACTCCCGGTAGAAAGAATTGTAAATGCCATAAATACTGTTCAATTGATCGGTGGCAGCGGGATTCATCTGGTTTCCCTGATAAAATAACACTGAATAAATGCTTGCACGGAGAAGACCCAAATAAGTTATCATTTCAGACAACAGCTTCTGGCTCTGCATTTCTTTATAAATACTGTCACTTTTTGCAATATTCTGTAACGAAACCGGCGTGAGCGTATTGAGGCGAAAGATCGTATTGGTATAATAATTTGTTATTTGCTGAGGATCTAAAGAACCGCGGTCAATTTGTTTTCTTACAGAACCGAGGCTGTCAATAAACGTGTAAGACTGAAAGTTTTTGACACTGGGAGTAGAGAAAGTATCAAGGGCAAGCAGGGCAGAATCGGTTTTTGTCCTTTGATTTATTAAACTGCCTTTGTTTTGTTTTCTTAAAGCATAACTGAAACTAAATCTTCTTTCTTTTTGAAGTTCTGCTATCAGTTTCATTATTTCAGAGGATTCAAAAATGCGGTTTCTGAAATTTTCCAGTGTGTGAAGCCGTTCCTGTTTCTCCTGATGGATTTTGATTCCGAACAAAAGCAGAAATACAAGTGGCAAAAAACCAATAATCATTAATTTTACCGGTAAGGGCAAACTTTTAAAATTTCTCTTCATTTGTTATTCTGATTCAGTATGCTGAATGGGTAAACTAAAATAAAATTCCGAGCCTTCTCCGGGTGTGCTTTTTACGCCGTATTTGCCATTGTGCCGTCGTATTATATCTGAGCAGATATACAAGCCCATGCCAAGGCCCTGAAAACGATGAGAAGATTCTTCCACACGATAAAACTTCTGAAAGATATTAGATTGCTTTTCTTTTGGGATACCAATTCCAAAATCCTTTACCAGCACTTTTACTTCGTTCTTATCGGGAGTGGATATCTCGACATGAACCTCTTTCTTTTCCGGTGAATATTTGATAGCGTTGGTCAGATAATTAATTATTACCTGTTCAATCCTGATATCATCCCCATATACCTTAACATTGGCAGTGCCTTTTTTTATAATCTTATAATCATCATGTGTTTGATTAATGATTTCAATAGCATTATTCAGCAAAGGTTCCAGTTCGAAGGTTTTTTTGTTGAACTTGATCTTTCCGCTTTCAATCTTAGAAATATCTAAAAGGTCGGCAATGAGGCTTTGAAGCTTATCCAGCTGAAACTGAGTTCTGTTTAAATATTTTTTTGATACTTCTTTGTTTTCCGTGTCGTTCAACGAACGCTCAAGAATTTGGAAATAGGCTTTTATGCTGGTTAGAGGAGTTTTCAGCTCGTGGCTGGCAATACTTAAAAACTCGATTTTTTTATTTTCGGCCTGTTTTTGGTCTTCAATATCTGTAAATGTTCCAACCCATTTAATTACATTATCGCCTTCTTTAACAGGGATGGCACGTAACAGATGTACCCTGTAAATATCCTGGTTTAGTTTTTTAATGTTTACTTCTGATTCCAGCGGCTGACCTGTTTGTATGGCTTCAGCCCATTTTTCATCAATACTGTTCTCGTCCGGATGGTTTTCAGGAAAAAGATGTCCTGAATTTGAATAATTAAACCAGTGCTGGTTTACGAACTCAATTTCGCCGGTATTCTTTGCAGTAAACGCAATCTGGGGAATAGTTTCCAATATGGAACGCAATTCCTGTACTCTTTCTCTCAGTTCAGACTGCGCCTTTTTACGAAATTCAATTTCTTCACGTAAAACCTGGTGTATCCGCGTTAACTCCTGCTTTTGTTCGTATAAACGATGAAACGTTTTAACTTTTAGAAGTAAAATATCGGGATCAACAGGCTTGGTAATGTAATCAAGTGCGCCGCTAAAATATCCTTTGGTAACAAACTTCTTTTCAGTATTTACAGCAGAAAGAAAAATCACCGGAACATCTTTTGTTTTACTGTAACCAGATATTGCTTCAGCAACTTCAAAGCCGTCCATTCCCGGCATCTGCACATCCAGGATAATCAGGGCGTACTTGCTTTTTAGTATTTTTTTCAGGGCTTCTTCTCCAGACAGGGCTGCGTCAACTTCAAATCCGTTTAATTCCAGTAATTTTTTTAGCGAAAATATATTTTCAGGCTTATCATCAACTATAAGAATCATTATAGCGTTTTAAATTCTATTAAGTATATCAAGTTCAAATATAGTATTACGAGGAGCAGATACTTCCCTTTCCAGGCTCCTTTTTTTATTTAGAAATGTTTTTTTTGAAAGCTCCTGGCATATCAAAAAACAATTATTAACAATGTAGTTCAGCATTTGTTTTAAAATATATTCTACTCCTAAAGAGATTAAAAAATGGTTTTTTGTAGCTTTAGCGCAAAAATAAGTATTATAAAAAAGAGTAAAGCTTTTTAAAGGAATGGCGCTTTCATATAATAGAATTGTTATAAAAATAGGATCGAATGTTTTAACACAGGAAAACGGGTTGCCGGATTTACAGCGAATGGAACATTTGGCAGATCAGATAGCCCGGATTAAAAGTCAATCGAAAGAAGTTATTCTTATTTCATCAGGGGCCGTTTCTTTTGGTAAAAGCCTTATAGAAATTCCTGAGAAGCAGGATGCTGTTGCCAGCCGCCAGCTTTTTGCTGCAGTAGGACAAGTAAAACTTATTAATACATACGCCGATCTGTTTAACAGGAAAAATTTAATAAGCGCACAGGTTTTAGTTACCAAGGAAGATTTCAGAGACCGCCTGCATTATCTGAATATGAAGAATTGCTTCCAGATACTGCTTAAAAATAATGTCATTCCAATTGTAAATGAAAACGACGTTATATCAGTAACCGAATTAATGTTTACCGATAATGATGAACTTGGCGGTTTGATAGCGTCTATGCTGAATGCTGATGCCTTACTTATTTTAAGTAATGTGGATGGTATTTATAACGGTGATCCTAAAGATCCTAAATCAAAAGTTATTGAAGAGATTGCACCTTTAAGTACTGGATTTTCTTCATTCATTACTGCTAACAAATCACAATTTGGAAGAGGAGGGATGGTTACAAAATCTAATATGGCCCATAAGGTAGCACAATTAGGTATAACCGTTCATATAGCCAACGGAAAAAAGGAAAACATTGTATTGGATGTATTGGAGAACAAGGTTGTAAACACAAAATTTATACCGTTAAAAACTACTTCGGGCAAGAAGAAATGGATAGCCCATTCGGAAAATTATGCAACAGGGATTGTCCAAATAAATGAAGGAGCAAAAATTGCGTTAAATTCGCCAAAAGCTACCAGTTTGCTTCCAGTGGGAATTTCGTCAATTCAAAAAGGATTTCAAAAAGGCGATATTATTAAACTGGTTGATGAGCAGGGAAAAACAGTAGGACTGGGAATAGCGGAATACAGTGCAGAAAAAGCAACGGAACGTATCGGGAAAAAGAAAGAGAAGCCCTTAGTTCATTACGATTACTTATTTTTGAATACTGAAATAAATTAATATGGAGTACACCCATTTTTTTGTTGATACCAGTAAAGCAAGCAGGAAACTTGGATTATTAAATGCTGATACAATTAATTCAATTCTTAAAGACCTTGCTGCCCTTGCTGTTACAGAAACCGAATTTCTGTTAAAAGAAAACAAGGAGGATCTTTTGCGCATGGATCCTGAGGATCCGAAATATGACCGTTTAAAATTAACCCCGCAAAGAATTAAGGATATTGCCAAAGAAATAACCAATGTAGCAGGTCTGCCTTCTCCGCTTGGTAAAACGCTTATAAGTAAAGAACTGCCAAATGGTTTGAAATTAACAAAGGTAAGTGTGCCGTTGGGTATGGTTGGGGTAATCTACGAAGCCCGGCCCAATGTTACATTCGATGTGTTTTCTCTTTGTTTAAAATCAGGGAATGCCTGTGTTTTAAAAGGCGGCAGCGACGCCTCTTCTTCCAATCAGGCTATTATTTCACTTATTCATAAAGTTTTAGAAAAACACCGGGTTGATAAAAATAGTGCAACATTGCTGCCGCCTGAGCGGGAAGCAACAGAAGCGCTTTTAAACGCTTCCGGATATGTTGATGTATTGATACCAAGAGGAAGCCAGTCTCTAATAAATTATGTGCGGAAAAATGCCCGGATTCCGGTAATAGAGACAGGCGCAGGTATTGTACATACTTATTTTGATGAAACTGCCGATCTTGAAAAAGGAAAGTCAATTATTTTGAATGCTAAGACACGCAGAGTAAGCGTTTGTAACGCTCTTGACTGCTTGTTAATTCATGAGTCAAGATTGAAGGACCTTGCTGAATTGATTAAACCTTTAGCTAAGAAAGAAGTAGAGTTGTTTGCTGATGATCAGTCGTTTAAAGCTGTTGAAGGTGCATATGCTGCAACATTGAACCCTGCAAGACAGGAGCATTTCGGGACAGAGTTTTTGTCAAATAAAATGGCTGTAAAAACTGTGAAAGATATGGAAGAGGCTTTGGAACATATTGCTAATAACAGCTCCAAACACAGCGAAGCCATTATATCTGAAAGTGAAGAAAATATTGAACGATTTTTAAATGGGGTAGATGCTGCTGCTGTTTTTGCCAATACGTCAACCGCTTTTACAGATGGAGCTCAGTTTGGACTGGGTGCAGAGATAGGTATTAGTACCCAGAAGCTACACGCCCGCGGCCCAATGGGACTTGATGAACTTACAAGTTATAAATGGATCGTTAAAGGAAATGGCCAGGTAAGGCCTTAATAAAGTTTGTACGAGAAATAAGAAAGCCGGATCCTCTGATCCGGCTTTCTTATTTTAAGCTATAAGTATTCTTTATTTAGCTACTGCTAAAGCGGGATATTTCTTTACAAGTAAATGGAATCCATAAAACAGCACGGTTCCATAGATTGCGTCGCCAATGAGCATGTTTTGTAAAAACGGTAATCCCATTATGTAAGATTGAATTATTCCGCTAAAGTTATGAGGATATAAAGTTTCCGGATACAGATAAGCGAAATTTGTTATCAGGAAGAATATTAATGCGCCACCTATCGATGCCAGGCCGACATTTGCTACCGTTACATTTTTTCTGATTAAGAAACCGCACAACACCATTAACACAAACCCAATATAAACTGAAGTATTGAAGCCGTATCCAATAAACAAATCGGATAGAGCCATAACTGCTAAGGGAATTAAAAATGCAAGCCATTTGTCTTTAAATTGTGCTCCTGCAAAAATTGCCAGGGCACCAACTGCTGTAAAATTCCAAAGGTGGGGGATTAATAGGGGGATAGCACGAGTGGAAGCCGCAAGTACTACAAGTAAGCTTAATACAATTATCCTGGAAAAATTTAAGTGCTTTGTCATCTTTCAAAATTAGAAAAAATATCAAATCAAAAAAAGGGAATTATCCGATATGAATCCATTAATTTTAGTGTTATTGCTGCCAAATTTAATTCTGTTTTAATAAATATATTACTGTTTTACAGATTATTGTCTAGGATTAACTTTTTTGTTTGTTTAGATATTTAATTTGTTTTACAAACTTTACAGATTAAGTAGCCAAATATAATTTTGTTTAATATTAATATTTTATATAAAAAATTGATATTTAATTACTAATCATTCTTGTATTACTGTTTTTATTTATATTCATTTCTCTTGTAAGCTTCGTGAAAGTCGGTACGCATAAAATCAAAACGTTGAACGACGGAGGTGATAAATTCATCATCCAATATTTTAAAAACTCCGTTTACTCCTTCTGTTATATCTATTTCAGAAAGCTTATATGTTTGTTCAAGAGCACCTTTTTCAAATTTGATGAGGTACTTCATGTTCATCGAAAAAATAGTGATTTTACAATCAGGACGTGGTAATTCTGCTACTATTCTCATATATTATATTATATTTTCCAGCGGATTTTTTCCGTTCAGTAAGCCTGTTGAGTAAACGGGTTTAAACCGTGCAAACAGCTCTTCACTGTACCAGTTTTCATTCCTTGTTTTGTTTATAACTTGTTTATGTTCTTCTGAATGATAAGCAAATACCTTTAAATCACTTAAGCTGCGCCAGATCGAAAACGTGGCTTGTCGATAAACAGGAGCCTCTCCTATACCAACTGAGGTAATATAACCGGGAGCATTTTTCATTATCCGGGCAACAGGTTTAACATGTGACCAGAAATTTTTTAACCGGCTGATTCGAATAGTTGCTCTGGTTAAAACAGCAACAGGCCCGGTATATTCTTCCTGGTTACCTGTATATTTAAAGGGCTCCTGGTTATCCCATTTTCCGTGGCCGGAGATAGGTTCGCAAAGTATCGTCCATTGTTCTGTAGTAAAGGTGGCCCACCATTTTTTTATGAGCGATGTGGTGTTGAAAATTTCAAAATCAGCCCGGTTTTCCCATGTAGCGAGTAATCCCCAATGTTGCCAGTCCGGGTTTAAATCGAAACTGCCACCTCTGCCTGTACCCAATAGTTTCCAGAACCTGCAACTTTTGTTAATAAGCAAAGGAATCCGGAATATGGCCATTGAAAGAAGCGCCAATGGAATAAACCTTTTTCTATATTTTACAATAGTTAATGAGACAAGCATTTATAATCCTATTTTTGTATTCCAACCCGATTTTATGGCAAAAGAAGAACAAAAATATACCTTCTGGACAAAGTATAAACATTTTGCCACTAATGAAATTTTATTGTATGTAATAATGATAACTGGAATTCTTTTGGGATTGTTGCTATTTTCTTAATCGACTCTTTTTAAAAGAATTTTTACTTCTCCGCAGTGGCAAGAACAGATGTCTGTGTAAATTCAGCGTTAAAATAATCAACAAATCTAATATTTCAATAGATTTTCCGACCTTTGCTGCACATGAAACTGAATCTGAAACGTCCTCTTGCTTTTTTTGATCTTGAAGCTACCGGTCTAACTATCGGAATTGATCGTATTGTTGAAATTTCTATCCTTAAAGCAAAACCGGACGGGACAGAAGAAATAAAAACGCTAAGAATTAATCCAGAGAGGCCAATTCCTTTAGAATCTTCACTGATCCATGGGATATATGATGAGGATATAAAAGATGCACCCGCCTTTAAAGATGTAGCACAAAGCCTGGCTGATTTTTTAGATAACTGCGACCTTGCCGGGTACAATTCAAATAAATTTGATGTTCCGATGCTGTTGGAAGAATTTCTTCGTGCCGGTATTGATTTTGATCTTTCGGAACGGAAATTTGTGGACGTTCAGAATATTTTCCATCAAATGGAACAACGAACGCTGAAAGCTGCATATCAGTTTTACTGCGGAAAAAGCATCGAAAATGCGCACTCGGCGGAGGCTGACATTAAAGCAACCTACGAGGTGTTGCTGGCGCAGCTAGAAAAATACCAGGATGTAGAATGGGAAGATAAGAAAGGGAACAAACTGGTGCCTGTGCAAAATGATGTGGATGCCTTGCATGCTTTTACTAATTTAAGCAGGCCGGTAGATTTTGCGGGGAGAATTGTTTATAACGAAAGTGGCGAAGAAATTTTCAACTTCGGAAAGCATAAAGGTAAACGGGTAGAAGATGTTTTCCATTCAGAGCCAAGTTATTATTCCTGGATGCAGCAGGGCGATTTTCCATTATATACTAAGCGTTGCCTTGAAAAAATATGGGTCAGGTGGAATGAAAAGAAAGTTGTAATCAAAAAACAAACAGAAACTACCATTGTGCTTGAGAGGACTGATAATCCTCAGAAGCAAAACTTTCAGCAAAGGAACTCAAAAGAGCAATTTAATTCAAAACCCAAAAAATCTGAACCCATTACCAACGATATGCTGGAACAGCTAAAGCTGAAGTTCGGAAAGTAATTATTTTAGATTTGATAAGGAATAGCTTCCCATACTGAATCTATAAACCATTTTTTCGAATCGTATAAGTGGGTTTCGATTTTAAAGTGCGTTTCCCGTGCTATTTTCTCAATTTCATCTTCGGTATATTTTTGCGAAGTTTCCATATAGATAATTTCATTCGCTGCAAAATGTATTTCAGTACCCTGAATGGTTACTTTCTGATCTTTTAAACTAAATAAATAACTTTTGCAGGCGCCGCTTTCAGGATCGTAATTTTCATAATGGTCGAACTGTTCTAAATTGAAGTTTCCGTTTAACTCCTTGTTTATCCTGTTAAGCAGGTTAAGATTGAATTCTTTAGTAATGCGTTCACTATCGTTGTAAGCCTTGAAAATTGTCCATGGATTTTTTTTCAGATCAAATCCAATCAAAGCGAGATCGCCGTCGGAAAGATATTTGCGCAGAGTTCGGCAAAAATCAACTGCTTCTGTAGGAGGCATGTTCCCAATATTTGATCCGAGAAATAATACAACTTTAGGTTTGCCCGAAAGGCGGCTTACCTCGTCAAGTGTATCAAAAAATTCTCCTGTAAGTCCTTTTATTTTTAAACCCGTGAGTTTTTCTGGAAGTTCATCCGAAACCATATTTACTGCATGTTCAGAAATATCTGTTGGATAGTAGGTGAAATCAAGTCCTTCATCCAATAAACATTTCAACAAATGGCGGGATTTATAAGCATCTCCTGCACCGAGTTCAACTACATCAAATCCTTCGCTGAAACGTGAAAATAATTTACTGAAATCACTACACCTGTTTTTGAAAATTTCCAGCTCACAGTCTGTTACATAATAGTCGGCAGACCGCATGATCCTTTGGAAAATGTGGTCGCCCTCTGCATCGTAAAAGTATTTTGAATATAATTTTTTGGGGTGCGATCGGAGGCCTTTAATAACATCCTGCAAAAAACCACCGATATTTTCAGGTTCGAGATTACTGTTATCTTCAAATTTAGTCAATTGTTCTTTTTTCATAGTCTTATTTTGCCAGACGAATGCCTGTACATTGCCATTGCAAATGCGGGTGAAAGAAATTGCGGTAAGTTATCCGGCTGTGTCCGGCTGGTGTAAATTCAGATGCACCTCGTAGTACCATTTGATTAACCATAAATTTGCCGTTGTATTCTCCGATTGCTCCTGCGGGTTTTTTAAAATCCGGATAGGGCAGGTAAGCGCTTTCGGTCCATTCCCAACGATGTCCCCATTCAAATTGAACTGCTGCAACTTCCCATTCAAACTCCGTTAGTAGCCGTAATCCTTTCCATTCTGCATAGGCATGGGCTTCGTAATAACTGATGTGGCTAAGCGGCTCTGATTCTGATACGGGTTCTAAGCCCCGCAGGGTATAATTAAACCAAACCTTATCAATTTCATGCCAGTAAAGCGGTTTTGTTATGTGGTTTTTATTAACCCAATCCCAGCCTTCTGAGTGCCAGTACCGGAAATTTTTATATCCGTCATCATTAATAAATTCGAGGTATTCTTTGTTGCTTACAAGTGCAGAGCTTACAGAAAAGTTTTTCAGGTAAACTTTATGCCTTGATAGTTCATTATCAAAGCAAAATCCAAGGCCTTGATAGCCTATTTCATAAACTCCTTCGGGTATTTCAACATATGCTGTTTCGGTGTCTGTTTTCTTTATAGAAGGGTAGTCGGCAGAATAAGCAGGAAAAAGAGGGTTATGGCCCAAAATGTATTTTATATCTGTAAATAAAAGTTCCTGGTGCTGTTGTTCATGCTGCAAACCTAATTCAATAAGGTCTTTAAGTTGATTTACTTTTTCATCGTTATATAATAGAACCGCCATAGCAGCATCTACATGCTGGCGGTAAAGAAATATTTCATTTACAGTGGGCCTGCTCAGGTTGCCACGGTCTGTCCTTATTACTCTGGCGCCTACAGTTTCGTAATAACTGTTAAAAACATAATTGTAGTCGGGGTTATATGGTTTGTAGTTTTCTGCATGCGGAATTAAGATAAAAGTCTCAAAAAACCAGGTAGTATGTCCTAAATGCCACTTGGGGGGACTAACATCAGGTATTGGCTGTACTACATAATCTTCCGTTCGGAGCGGTGCGCAAATTTCTTCTGTTCGTTTTCGTATTAAACGATAGGTATTGATAAACATCCATCTATTTTTCCTTTTAACCTGATAGTAACCGATAATGTTTTCTTAGGTGTTTGCATAAAAAGATTTCCAAATGGCTTTATCAGGGAGTAAGATTTATATTTTTGTCTTCAATTCAATATAAGCTATGAAATTTGCAACCAAAGCTATACACGCCGGGCAGCAGCCTGACCCCACTACAGGAGCCATCATGACACCTATTTATCAAACTTCTACTTACTGGCAGGCTTCACCTGGTGAGCATAAAGGATATGAATATTCAAGGGGAACAAATCCGACGCGTAAAGCGCTGGAAGATTGCCTGGCGGCTTTGGAGAATGCAAAATACGGACTTGCTTTTTCCAGCGGGATGGGAGCTACAGATGCAGTGATTAAATTATTGGCTCCCGGCGATGAAATTATAACCGGAAATGATTTGTATGGGGGATCTTTCCGCATGTTTACGAAAATATTCGCCAATTATGGTATCAAATTTCACTTTATTGATTTCTCAAACCCTGATCATTTACAAGAGGTAGTTAATGAAAGAACCAAACTTGTTTGGGTAGAAACGCCTACCAATCCAACAATGCAAATAGTAGATATCGGGCGTATTGCACAAATTTGTAAAGAAAAGGATTTGCTTCTTGCGGTTGACAATACATTTGCATCGCCCTATCTCCAAAATCCAATCGATCTGGGTGCAGATCTGGTAATGCATTCGGTTACAAAATATTTGGGAGGTCATTCCGATGTGGTTATGGGAGCCTTAATGATGAACGATGACAGGCTATATGAGCGTTTACGTTTTATTTATAATTCATGCGGCGCTACACCAGGGCCAATGGATAGTTTTTTAGTTCTGAGGGGAATAAAAACGCTTCACCTGCGTATGAAAGCACATTGCGAGAACGGCCGTCAAATAGCGGCTTTCTTAAAAAATCATCCCAAGGTAGATAAGATTTACTGGCCGGGTTTTGAAGATCATCCAAACCACGAGGTTGCTAAAAAACAGATGAAAGATTTTGGTGGAATGATCTCTTTTTCGATTAAGGATGCCGATTTGCAGGAAACATTTAGAATTGCTTCCAGGTTTAAGGTATTCTCGCTGGCAGAATCTTTAGGGGGAGTGGAATCACTTGTAAATCATCCGGCTACGATGACACATGCTTCTATCCCTAAAGAATTAAGAGAAAAAGTGGGAGTGGTTGACAGTTTATTGCGTTTATCGGTAGGAGTGGAAGATATTGAAGACCTTCTGGAAGATATTGCAAATGCATTGGCCTGAGACAAAGCTGCGGTATCTTTTTAAAAAGAAATAGTTGTGATTTTATTTCAGGTTATGCCGGTTGTATTACAGGTAATCTAAACCAGAAGGTACTTCCTGTACCCACTTCACTTTCTGCACCGATTTCGCCTTCGTGATTTTTTATAATCTCGCAGCTTATATATAAACCCAATCCCAGGCCCTGAACCACGTTTTCAGTTTCATCTACCCGGTAAAACCGTTCAAAAAGCAAAGGGATTTTGTTTTTCGGAACTCCTATTCCAAAATCCTGAACACAAATACGGATACTTTCTTTTTCGGGCTGAGCAAAAACTACAATTTCCTTGCCCTCAGGGGAGTATTTGGCTGCATTTGTAAGAAAATTAACCAATACCTGGCTTATCCTGCTTTTATCAGCAAAGACATACAGATTAGGTAAATCAAGAATATGATAATGATGTTCTGTTGTATGTCTGATCTCTTCAACAGCTTCAGATACTAATTCAGATATTGAAACAATGCTTTTATTAAGCTGTAATTTCCCTCGCTGGATTTTGGTAACATCTAACAGATCATTAACCAGGCCTGTTAACCTGTTAACCTGTTTGTTTGCGTTCTGAATAAACGGATGTATCTGATGACTTTCGTTAGAATTTCGTGCAAAACGCTCTAAAATTTGCAGGGATGCTTTCATGCTCGTCAAGGGTGTTTTAAGCTCGTGACTGGCAATGCTTAAAAACTCATCTTTAGCATGATTCTGTTTTTCAATCTGCGCCTTTGATTCTACCAGCTGTTTGATTATGTTTCGTGTAAAAATACCTGCACTGATGACAATTGATAAAATAAAAATAATATTCAGATATAATAACATAGATGTCACCAGTCGTGTAGCTTCTCCTAATACCAAAGAAAAAGTCCGCTGATGTGCAGTAAGCTGATCATTAATTCGGTCGATTTTTTTTAGTAATTGCTCCCGTTCTTCAGGCAGAAATTTTTCATCCAATGATTTCCAGTAGATAGATTTGCCAATTTCATGCAACTGACGTATTTCGGCATCCGCCATTTTCCACTCATGTACTGCACAATTGAAATATGAAAATCCTTTGAGGTTTTGATACAGCCAGATCATGTTGTCAATATCCAGCGAATGATTCCTTCCCTGGATAAAACCGCTTTTTATTTTTTCATAATCCTCATCCTTGTCCATTTCTACACGGGCAATACTATCGCCAATCGGAACAGACAATTCCTGCTCAAATAAACGATAATACTTCAGATCATAAGTGTCTAAATAAGAAACAAGATGTTTTGCAGCATCTTTCTGGCCTTTAGAATATTGAGACTCCCCGTTAACATAAGCCCTTGTAGCTGAAAGGAATTTAATGGAATAGTGATTTAAAAGTATCAGGATAGTGGAAGACAGAATGATTATAACAGCAATGCTAAACGTATAGCGCTGGTTGCGTACAAAGGTTAAAAGTTTCATAGGATAACTTCCTTCCTTTTAAAAAATATTCTATTGCCCTTTTTCTCTTGCACTGGTAGATTTTAATAAGTAGTACTGCTGTAACTTCTGAATAACCCACTACCTTTAAAATCAATTAAAATTTACAGGTAAGTAGTTGTCTTCACTTCTTTTATACGACAGGAATTTTAAGGTGTTACAGCTCAGTGAAATTTTTTAGGAGGTATAGAAATAACAAAGGGGCGTTAAGCCCCTTCGTAAACTTCATAATTTTTTCTATCTCTTACGCAGTTATAAGTTATGAGTTACAACATTAAGAAATTGGTGAGATGCGCTTTTAAAAGATCTCTTTTTCCAGGATTTTACCCGATTTTTTATCCTTTAATATTAGTTTCTTTGCTCCAAAATGAGTTAATTCTTCTTTTATAAGATAGTAATTTTCATCATAGTCTACCAGTGTGCGGCCGCTTTCAACTCCTTCTTTGCCTCTCCAGATATCCAGTTTTACCGGCTCCCATAATTTTGATTTAGCCGATCTGTAGGCCGCATCCATTACTGCATTTACTATATATCCGTCATAAAATGTTTCAGCCGGTTCCCGGTTTTCTTCTATAGCCCTGAACATATCTGTAAACATATGATTGTATCCCAGGTCATTTACTTCATCACCCATAGGGAAAAGCCAGCCGCTGTTGCTCTCGGCTTTTTCAGCAATATAATCACCACCTTTCCCCGAGGTAAACATCTCAAAGCCGGTTCTTAAAAAGTTATTTATCCAGATAGTGCCTTCTGTACCCATTACTTCATCCCGCAAATCCAGTCCGCCTCTGAATGTCCAGCTTACTTCAAACTGCCCGATGGCCCCATTTTCATATTTTATCAATCCAATTGCATGGTCTTCAGCATCAATGGGTTTAACTTGGGTAGCAGCCCAGCACATAACTTCTATTGGTTTAATGTCTTTCCCGATATAATTTCGGCCTATTTCAATACAATGGCATCCCAGGTCGAGGATTGCTCCGCCACCTGCCTGCTCTATATCCCAAAACCATTCGCTATGCGGACCCGGATGGGTTTCTCTTGATTTTGTCCATAAAATACGGCCGAGTGCGCCAGATTTTACGCTTTGCACAGCTTTTAAAAATTTTGGTGTATAACAAAGGTCTTCAAGATAACCGTGAATTATTCCTGCTGCTTCTACGGCTTCAAGCATTCTTTTTGCTTCTTCCGCATTTCGTCCCAAAGGCTTTGTGCAAAGTACCGCCTTTTTTGCCTTTGCACAGGCTAAAACGGCTTCTTCATGTAAGTTATTAGGGAGTGCGATACATACTACATCTACTTCAGGATGGTTAACGGCTTCTTCCAGCGAAGTGGTCCAGTGTTGAAAGGAATAGTCCTGCGCAAATTTTCTGGCTGATTCTTCCCGGCGGGAATAAACACTAACTATCTGGTCTTTACTTCTTTGTCCAAGTATTGCGTCAGCATAAAAGCGGCCGATAAAGCCCGAACCAAGCATGGCGATCTTTCTACTCATATTTTTAAATTGGTTGTGTTTTAACAAAAACCTGAAACTAAATTTTTTTAATTCAACCGTATCAGGCTGCCGGTAAAATTCTTGTTATTTAAATGCGCTGATTCCGGTTATGTCTTCGCCGGTAATTAGCAAATGAATATCGTGTGTGCCTTCATAAGTAATTACAGATTCAAGGTTCATCAGGTGGCGCATTACTGGGTAATCGCCGGTTATTCCCATGGCACCAAGAATTTGCCGTGCTTCTCTTGCAATATGTACAGCTGTTTCCACACTATTCCTTTTCGCCATGGATATCTGGGCAGGAGTAGCTCTGCCTTCATTCTTTAAAACTCCTAAACGCCATATCAGCAACTGGCCTTTTGTAATTTCGGTTATCATTTCTGCAAGCTTTTTTTGCTGCAGCTGGAAACCAGCAATGGGTTTATCAAACTGGGTACGCTCTTTGGCATACCTTAAAGCGGTGTCGTAGCAATCCATAGCTGCGCCGAGGGCTCCCCACGCAATTCCAAACCTTGCCTGATTGAGGCAGCTTAAAGGGCCTTTCATTCCTCTGACTTCCGGCAATAGATTTTTTTTCGGAACTTTTACATTATCAAATACCAGTTCTCCTGTAGCGGATGCCCTTAAGCTCCACTTATTGTGAGTTTCGGGCGCTGTAAATCCTTCCATTCCCCGTTCCAGGATCATTCCCCGAACCACATTTTGTTCATCTTTCGCCCAAACAACAGCAATATCAGCAAATGGCGCATTTGATATCCACATTTTAGTTCCGTTAAGGATGTAGTAGCTGCCAGCGTCTTTTATAGTACTGGACATTCCCGACGGATTGGATCCGTGATCCGGTTCGGTCAATCCAAAACAACCCATTAAATTACCAGAAGCCAGTTCAGGCAGATATTTTCTTTTTTGATCTTCAGACCCGAATGAAAAAATAGGATACATAACTAAAGATCCTTGTACAGATGCGGTAGATCGTATTCCCGAATCACCCCGCTCCAATTCCTGCATAATAATACCGTAAGAAATATAATCTAATCCGGCTCCTCCATATATTGCGGGTATGGTTAGCCCAAATGCACCTATTTCCGCTAATCCCTTTATTAAATGTTTCGGAAATGTAGAACTTTGGGCATATTCTTCAATTATCGGGCTCAGTTCGCGTTTCACCCAATCCCGTACTGTGGTTCGGATGAGTTTATGTTCTTCAGTTAACAGCTCGTCCATTAAATAATAATCAGGCGACTGGTACAAGTCTTTTCGTGCTGACTTAGCGAATATCTTATCCTGCTTATCCATCGGGAAGCTTTTATCAAATCTAACGAATTGCTTTTTATAAAGTATTTATCAGCAAAAATCTATTTTTGTTTATGGGAATTTTGAGGCAGACAGTAGCTTTAAACGGCATCCGTTTTTTTGCTTACCACGGTTTTTATGAAGAAGAACGAAAAACAGGAACTACATTCCTGCTGGATATAGAAACTGAATTTGAATTAAAAACTGCAGGAAACGACGAAATTCAACATACACTTAATTACGAACGTCTTTTTGAGATTGCGGAAGCCGAAATGGGCAACACACGAAAGCTACTGGAAACGGTTGTTTATAACATCATCGAAAGGATAAAAAAAGAGTTCGGATATGTTGACTATATAAAAGTAAGGCTCCAGAAAATGAATCCTCCGTTCTCCGCTCAGATTAATAATTCAGTAGTCCAGCTTGTTTATACCCGCTAAAATGACTTATAATAAGATTACGTCAGAGATTCTGAAGGAAATAGTAGGAATTGCAGGGGAAGGAGCGGTCGCTTTTTCTGCTGAAGAGATGGAAAGATATTCACGGGATGAAACGGAAGACCTTTCCTTTGTTCCTGAAGTGGTAGTAAAGCCTTCTTCTCCTCAACAGATCTCGGATCTGTTGAAATTATGCAATGAACATCATATTCCCGCAACACCACGCGGCGGAGGAACCGGGCTTAGCGGAGCCGCATTGCCGGTTCATGGAGGGATACTCATCTCTATGGAAAAATTTAATAAAATTATAGAGATTGATGAACGAAACTTACAGGCAACGGTAGAGCCGGGTGTAATTACCGAAATATTTATAAATCAAGTATCGGAAAAGGGATTTTTGTATCCAATTGATCCATCGAGTAAGGGAAGTTGTTTTATCGGTGGCAACCTCGCTCATGGTTCAGGTGGCCCCCGGGTGGTTAAATATGGAACAATTCGTGAATATATACTTAATCTGGAGGTTGTTTTACCTACAGGAGAAATTATCTGGACAGGCGCAAATACATTAAAATACGCATCGGGATATAATCTTACGCAATTACTTATCGGCTCGGAGGGGACTTTAGGAATTGTAACTAAAATAGTTGTTAAACTTATTCCTGCGCCGCAGCACAATCTTTTAATGATGGCTTCCTTTCCGGATAATGAACAAGCTTGCGCAGCTGTTTCTGCTATTTTTCGTACAGGAGTGATTCCTTCAGCTCTTGAATTTATGGAACGTAAAGGAGTGGAATGGGTGATTGAGTACGATAAAATTCCATTTGAACTAAAAGAAGGGGTACATGCTTTTTTATTGATAGAGGTTGACGGAAATAACCTGGATATGCTTTTTGCCGATTGTGAAAAAATAAACGAAGTGCTGGAGTTAAATGGCTGCATTGAAGTTCTCTTTGCTGATTCTGCTGCGCAAAAAGATGAATTGTGGCGGATACGAAGAGTACTGCCGGTTTCAGTAAAATCAAACTCTGTTTATAAAGAAGAAGATACGGTAGTGCCACGAGCCGAACTCCCTCGTTTAATTCATGGGATTAAACAGATTGGAAACAAATACGGATTTGAATCGGTTTGTTATGGACATGCGGGAGATGGAAATCTCCATGTAAATATAATTAAAGGAAATATGACGGATGAGGACTGGAATAGCAAATTGAAAGAGGGTATTCGTGAAATATTCGGATTAACCATTTCGTTAGGAGGTACAATTTCAGGTGAGCATGGAATCGGGCTTGTACAACGTGAATATATGAATTTAAAATATTCTACCGGGCACCTGGATTTAATGCGTGGTATAAAGAAAGTTTTTGATCCGAATGAAATTTTGAACCCAGGTAAAATTTTCTGAGATGTTTAATGCCGATCTTAATTCACACGATCTTGTCAGTATTGCTATTTCGTTAATATGCGGAAGTGTTATAGGACTGGAGCGGGAATATCAGAATAAGTCTGCAGGTTTCAGAACCATAATTCTTATTTGTTTCGGAGCAACTATTTTTACCCTTGTTTCTATCCATTCTGCCGGACACAGCGATCGTATCGCTTCAAATATTGTAACAGGAATAGGATTTATAGGAGCAGGAGTTATTTTTAAAGATAGTTTGTGGGTAAAAGGATTAACAACTGCAGCGGTTATATGGGCTTCCGCAGCTATTGGAATGCTTTGCGGTGTAGGTCATCATTTACTTTCAATCATTTTATCCGTAGTAATTCTTCTTGTTCTATCCCTGTTTTATCGGGTAGAACAGTGGGTTGACGTTCTTCATCATCGAAAGCAGTTTAACATTACCTTTATTAATACCGATCTGCAATCACTTCATCAATTGGAGCAGAACCTTTTGATGCGTGGTTTGAAATCTCGTAGGATCAGGGTTGCAAAAACAGATACAGGGAATCTGCAGGTGGTTCTTGATATTTCAGGAAATAAGAATAAGATAATGAATATAAACGAACTGATGGTAAATCTTCCCGAGATTCAATCCTTTCAAATTAGTTAAATAAAAGACAAAAAGACAGTTTTATTCAAATTTAGCTGCCTTTTAGTCTTTATTCTGAATATTTGCCACTTTTTATTTCTGTAAGTTCCGTTGGCATAGGACTTGATTCCCTCTTATCGTAGTTAAAAAATATAGGAGGATTATAAAATGGCTTTAGTTAAATTTAATAACGGCACTAACGGAAACGCATTAAGTCCATGGTACAACGACATTTTTGAATCGCTTTTTAACGATTCTTTTGTTTCTGACAGACTTACTTCACGTGTACCTGCGGTTAATATAGCAGAAACAGAAAACGAATTTCATATTGAACTTGCCGCTCCGGGACTTAAAAAAGAAGATTTTAAGATTAATCTTGAAAAGCATGTCTTAAGTATTTCTGCCGAAAAGAAAACAGAGAATACGGAGCAAAATAAAAAGTATAACAGACGCGAATACAGTTACAATTCATTTGTACGCTCATTTACATTGCCAGATACAATAGATCATGCTAACATTGAAGCTGAGTATGTTGATGGTGTATTAAAAATTAACGTAGCAAAAAAAGAAGAAGCAAAGAATCTAACGAGAGAAATTGCTGTAAAATAATTCAAAGGTGAGGTTTAGGTTTGGTTAAAGGTGTTTCCTTCACAGGAAGCACCTTTTTTATTATCGCAGCAAACGTTCTAAATTTATAAATTTGCCTCATGGCAAGGGAAATACTGGAAACCAAGCGTAAGGCATTAAAGATAAATCTTGATCCTAATATTTACGGAACATTTGCAGAAATAGGGGCAGGACAGGAGGTTGCAAGAAACTTTTTTACGGCAGGCGCTGCTTCAGGGACTATCGCTAAGACAATTTCTGCGTACGACATGGTTTTCAGCAATTCTATTTATGGTAAAGAAAATTCAGGAAGGTACGTAAGTAAATCTCGCCTTGAAAAAATGCTTACCCATGAATTTGACTTATTACCAGAAAGGCTTGTTGGAAATAAATATTCTGGTCGTACATTTTTTGCCTTTGCCAATACCGTTACTACGCTCAATTTTAGTAAAACGAATGATCCGCACGGGTGGCTCGGAATAAGATTTCAAACCACTCCTGGAGGAGAATCAAATGATATCATTTTCCATGTGCGCTTGTTAGACAGTGATGCAAGCCTGCAACAGAATGTATTAGGCGTTTTAGGTGTAAACCTGGTTTTTGCGGCGTTTTTTTATTACCAGGATGTGCAAACGATGATCGAATCGCTGGTAGATAATCTTTCTGTAGGATCTGTTGAAATTGATTTAATTAGTCTTCGGGGCCCGGCCTTTACAAATGCGAACGACCGCTTGGTAAATCTTTACCTGATTGCGAAAGGATTTTCGGGAGCGGCAGTATTTGATAAAGACGGAAATGCACTGCAACCTAAAGATCTTTTATACAAAAAAGATATTATGATTCTGCGTACCAAGTACAGGCAGAAATCAACTCCAAATTTTGATCTTTTTAATCTTGCTGTTGATCAATTTAAGCGTTCACAGAATGTGAAGGACGAGAATCTGGTGGTACTTATCGAAGTATTAATGACCAATTTACTGGAGGGTGAAAACGAAGAGCTAAGTAATGAAGACCTGGAAACATTTGCTTCAAGAGCTGAAGAATTGTGTGCAACAGGTAATAATGTTATCGTTTCTAACTTTACCAGGAATCATAAACTTGCGCAATATCTCTCCCGCTGCAAACCGAGCAGCGTAGGTATATCTACCAATATAGCTAATTTAAAGAGGATATTTGATTCCAAAAGCTTTGGCGAACATTACACAGACGAGTTACTTTGTTATATCAGCGATCTTTTCAGTAAAAATGTCAAGTTATTTGCCTATCCGTACCTGAATAAAAAGAGCAATGAGATTATTACTACCCGTAATATGCCGGTATCAGAAGAGGCAAGGCCGCTTTTTGAATTTCTGATACGTAATAACTATATAACTAATATTGAAGGGTACGATCTGAAAGACGTGAAGACGGTTTAATGAAGAGAATTAGTAGAGCTAAATTCTTTTTATTCTATAGGTTATTAAACCAATCGTTTTTAATATCAACAGTTTCGGTCAATTTTGTATTAACACCCAACTTCAGTTCCTTTAGTTTGTCACAGAGTAGTTCACCATCAATTAAGTCAATAGGAGGTGCACCGTCTCTTATAGCTTCTTTTATTGCCTCTCTTGTAAATGTACCTGTTGTTATGAACAGTCCTTTATCTGCTCTGCCTTGCATTGCTCCTCTAAAGTCACGTATCTGACTTGGTGTTACCGAACCTCTATAACGCTTACATTGAAAAATAACATGAAAACTTAGAAGTCCACTTACTCGAACGATTCCCTTTCCGTCAATTCCACCATCACCAACTTTCCCTGTTACCTCAACTTGGAAAAAACCACTTTCTCTTAATAATCTCTGGGCGAGTCTTTCGAATGCAACTGAAGAAATATTATAAAGGATATTCAATAGTTTTTCTTTCCATTCTTCACTGTTATCAACTTCGTCAGTAACTTCCTCTATTTCTATTTTACCAGGTGTTGATCTTAAAGTTCTAATTTTAGGTTGAAGTGGTTTGTCTTGGTCTCTTACTTTTCTAACAATTTCTACGTGATCAAGTTTACTTACATCAATATTGGCTTTAGATAGCGCCCAAATTCCCCTTGATGAGTTTTCAAGAAGTCCAAATTTTTTAAGATATGTCCTACTCCATGCAAGTCTATAATCAACTTCATTTGTATTTCCTTCTACTCCATGTGGAATTTGCAAAACCTCGTCACTTATTTTTGCAATTTCATAAACTTTTGTATTTATTTCTTCTACACTTCCAGAACCTCCTAAATCAATCAGAGCTTTAACGGTAGGAACTAATAGTTGGTCAAATGTTGGTAAGTTACTATTATGTTTTTTCCTTGTCATTAACTTAGATAGCTTGTAAGTATTGTACGTTATATTAGTTTGATGCCAATTATCCCTTCGGCATAATCTGTCATCAATTTAAATAAATATTCGGATTTTTAATTTCCATGAAACGTTCGGGAGTGCTTATAACTTTAAAACCGTATTGCTCATAAAGTCCGTGAGCATCTACAGTAGCGAGCATCCAGCGTCGTAATCCCTGCAGATCCGGGTAAGATTTTATATACTGCACAAGCTGTTTGGATAAGCCTTTACCACGGTATTCAGGTAATATAAAAACATCAGCTAAATAGGCAAAGGTAGCGCAGTCTGTAATAACACGGGCAAATCCTACCTGTTTGTCCGCTTCATACACGCCAAAACATAAGGAATTATCAATTGCACGTTCAACAATATGCAATGGAATTCCTTTTGCCCAATACGAATCCTGGCTCAAATAATCGTGTATCACGCTTAAATCCAGTTTTGTTTTGTCTGCTGAAATAATGAAGTTTTCCATTAGTTGCGCATATTGATGTATTGCAATGGTTGTCCAAAATCTTCTGTACGACACACTGAAATTACAGCCTGAAGGTCGTCAATCTTTTTCCCCTGAACACGCACCTGATCGTCCATAATAGAAGCCTGTACTTTTAATCCGCTGTCTTTAATTTTCTTGACGATTTTCTTTGAGGTTTCTTTATCAATACCTTCTTTCACTTTAATTTCCTTCCGGATCATGTTGCCCGAAGCATACTGTTCTTTTCCCATATCCAAACTTTTAGGGTCCAGATGTTGTTTAACCATACGTGAAATAATCGAATCCTGTATAGCTTTTAAGCGCATATCGTTTTCTGTTACAATGGTTATTTCGTTGGTTTTTTTGTCTAATTCAACAGTACTTTTTGAATCATGAAAATCATACCGGTTCAGTATTTCTTTTTTTGCGTTGTTTATAGCATTATCCAGAGTCTGGCCGTCAAGTTTACTTACAATGTCAAAGGAAGGCATACGCGTTATTTGCTGGTTTAAAAATGGTAAATTTAAATAAGAATTATTGAATGTTCAGTTACTTAACATATAACAATTGTAAAACTTCTTTCGGTTTTAATTAATAAAGCACAAAAATCAATAATATGAAAAAGGATAAAGGAAAGTCGGAAAAATCTGAGAAAAAGAATAAAAATAAGTCAGTTAAAAATGCTGATAAAAAAGCCGCGAGGAAAGAACTCAGTTCAAATCTAAGTGCCCGGTTCAAAGAAATTATTGAGAGCCTGGGGCATGAAGCCGAAGTTATAGGAAAGGATATTGAAAAGGCAGGAAAATTCCTGGCTAAAAAGCTGTCTGATAAAAAAGGAAGAGGATCATCGGGCAAAGAAAATACCTCTATCATCAAAAAACTGGATACAGCCATTGAAGAGGTTAAACATAGGAATAATGAATCCGGTGTAACTCGTGAAGAAAAACAAGAGCCGGTTAAGCGCAGCAGAAGAACGGCATCTCCAAAGGCAGGAACAGAGGCTATGCAGGCTGCCGCAAAAGCCACTACGGTGTCCACAGCAAGAAGAAGCAAAACTGCTAACGCTGGAGAGCAATCTGAAAGTAATGCAGCTGCACCCCGGAGAAGAGCTACAAGCTCGACTGCTTCTGCAACCAGAAAAAGAAATGCAAAACCAGCGTCGTCCCAACAGCCTGCGGAGCAAGATAAAGTGAATTCTTCTCAGGAACCGAAAGCGGAATAATTAATATTAATTTAACAATAAAAAATACAAGTTTGTAATCCGGCTTTTCGGTTCAGATTGCTTATATAACTTAATGCCTAAAGAAAGGATACCACTTACTAACAGGGAAATCAGTTGGTTATACTTCAATGACAGGGTTTTGCAGGAAGCTGCGGATATCACAGTTCCCTTAATAGAGCGCATTCGTTTTCTTGCAATTTTTTCTTCTAACCTGGACGAGTTTTATCGTGTAAGGGTTGCTACGCTCAATCGCCTGGCAAATGTGAATACAAAAGCGAAAGAGCTTTTTGGCTATAATCCTAAAAAAATACTAAAAGAGATTAAGAATATTGTAGTTAAACAGGAGCGCAAATTCGACCATCTATTTGAGGATGAAATCATTAAAGAACTTACCAAAGAAAAAATCTTTATAATTAACGAAGGACAGCTGAATGTTGCCAGAGGTCAATTTGTAAGGAACTTCTTTCGCGAGAAAATCCTTTCTACCCTGGTACCTGTTATGTTGCATGAGGATAAACCTTTTCCTGAACTGAAAGACCGGGGAATTTATCTGCTTGTAAAACTTACTACACAGAATAAGAAGGAGAAGTATCGGTACAGTTTTATTGAAATTCCGTCCAATTTAAACCGCTTTCTTGTTCTTCCCGAAACAAATAATTTAAAATTTATTATTCTTCTTGATGATATTATCCGCTATTGTCTTGAAAATATATTTTTCATATTTGAATATGAACATATCGAAGCATATTCAATACAATTAACCAGAGATGCGGAACTGGATCTAGATAAAGATGTAAGCGAGAAGTTTATAGATGCACTTACTAAAAGCCTTCAGAAAAGAAAAAAGGGTAAGCCCATGCGTTTGTTATACGACAGTGAGATGCCGCTCGATATGCTTCATTTTCTGGTTGCAAAACTTGATTTAACAGCCGATGGCCTCATTCCGGGGAACAGATATCATAATTTTAAAGATTTTATTAATTTTCCTAATGTCGGGCGACCTCAGCTGGAATATCCAAAAACAACTGCTTTAAAAGTTCCTGACCTGGATTTAAGCAAGAGCATTTTTAGCCAGATCGCTCAAAAAGATTACTTAATAAATCTTCCGTATCAGTCGTTCGATTACATTATTCATTTTTTACGAGAAGCGGCCATTGATCCAAAAGTCACTGAAATTAGTATTACGCTTTACAGGCTTGCCGAGAACTCAAAAGTTATAAATGCATTGATCAATGCCGCAAAAAATGGCAAAAAGGTAAATTGCCTGCTCGAATTAAAAGCAAGGTTTGATGAACAAGCCAATATTTATTGGACAAGGCGGCTGGAAGAAGAGGGGGTAAACGTAAACTACGGCTTACTTGATTATAAAGTACACTCTAAAATCTGCCTCATATCCAGGAAAGAAAAAGGGGAGATAGTGGATTATGCAAATCTTGCGACAGGAAATTATAACGAAAAAACAGCGGCTTTATATTGCGATCACAGCTTGTTCACTACCCATCGCGGAATAACTAAAGAATTAAAGAATCTGTTTAATGGGCTTCATAAAAAAGTGTTTCAAAAAGGGTATAAATACCTGATAGTCTCTCCTGTAGAAAGTCGCAATAAAATTTATAGTTTAATAGAAACTGAAATTGAAAATGCAAAGGCAGGTAAAACGGCTTACATGGTTTTGAAAATGAATAGCCTGTCGGATGAAGATATTATTGCAAAGCTGTACGAAGCAAATAATGCAGGTGTAAAAATAAATCTTATAATAAGAGGTATGTGCTGCCTGATACCGGGCGTAGAGGGTTTCAGTGAAAACATAGAAGTAATAAGCATTATTGATAAATACCTGGAGCATGCCCGTGTATGGATATTTTCAAATGGAGGAGATGAAAAAATATTTTTATCCTCGGCTGATTTTATGACCCGGAATATGGATCGCAGGGTGGAGGTAGGATTTCCGGTATTAGATAGTTATGTTCGAAAGGAAATACGGGATATAATAGAAATTCAGTTAAAAGATAACACAAAAGCGAGGGAAATTAATTTCCTGAACAATAACCAGTACAGAAAAACCCGAAGTAAAGTAAGCTACAGGGCACAAAACGATATATATACATATTTAAAATATAAAAAATAACGGTTTTGAGATACGCTGCAATTGATATAGGATCGAACGCTGTACGGCTTTTAATTGCCGACATCATTGAGAATGACAAGAATGTGTCATTTAAAAAAAATACGCTGATCAGGGTTCCTCTGCGTTTAGGTGATGATGCCTTTCTGGATAAAAAGATTTCACCTGCTAAGGCTAACGACCTGGCTAAAACAATGCTGGCCTTCAAAAATCTGATGGATGTTTACAAGGTGGAAGATTATATGGCGTGTGCCACTTCGGCGATGCGGGAGTCTGAAAATGGAAATCAAGTAATCAGCCACATAAGAGCCTTTGCTGGCATTGATATTTCAATAGTTGAAGGAAAAACAGAAGCAACCATTATATATTCCAGCAATACAGATAATTATATAGATAAAAAGAAAAATTATTTATTTGTGGATGTAGGTGGCGGAAGCACAGAACTTTCAGTATTTTCTGAGGGAAAACCACTGGCATCACAATCTTTTCCTATTGGTACTATACGCATGCTGGATAATGTGGATAAAGCAGAGACCTGGGAAGAGATGAAAGAATGGATTAAAGTAACTTCGCGAAAGTATAAAAATTTAAATGGTATAGGCACAGGAGGTAATATTAACAAGTTGTTCAGGTTGTCTGAGACTAAGGAAGGCACTCCTTTAAGCTTTTCGAAGCTCAAAAATTTATATAATTATTTAAATTCATTTTCTTTAAAAGACCGCATTAACGTACTAGGATTAAATCAGGACCGGGCCGATGTTATAATTCCCGCATCTGAAATTTACCTGAGCGTAATGAAATGGGCTGCCGTAAAGCAGATTTTTGTTCCTCGTGTAGGTATGGTAGATGGTATTATTCAACTGTTAATCGAAAAAAATAAAGTTAAATAACAAGATTTACCGGTTGATAATCAATCTTTTTAATTTGTTTTACGCAAAATAAAGACACTGAAAAAAACCGTTTCCACTTTCATAATGTTTAAGAAATTAAACTGAGAAAATACATGGAAACGTACTTAGCTGAGACTTTAGATTTTAACGCCCGAAACTCAAGACCTAAAATATTTACCTGGCACATTCACGGTAGCTACCTCTATTATTTGTCGCAAGGTAACTACGATATATACATCCCGGTAAATTCAGAAAGATCAGAAGGATATTATGGAAAGGGAGAAACTTTTCCTTTTGCAAGTAATGTTCACGAAGTAGCTGCAGAAGATGTTAAAAACCTTGAATTAGATTGTATCCTTTTCCAATCAAAGAAAAATTACCTCACAGATCAGTATGAAACTCTTTCTGCCGAGCAAAGGGAATTACCTAAAATCTACCTCGAGCACGATCCTCCACGCGAACATCCAACCGATACAAAACACGTTGTTGATGATCCCGAAGTACTGCTGGTACACGTTACACATTTTAACAGTTTAATGTGGGATAATAACAGGACACCTGTTCATGTAATTGACCATGGCGTAATTGTACCGGAAATTGAATATACAGGCGAAATTGAAAAAGGAATTGTTGTAATAAATAATATTGAAAAACGAGGCCGGCGGCTGGGTTTCGATATATTTAATGAAGTAAGAAAACATATTCCATTAGATCTTGTTGGCATGGGAGCAGAAGAGTTGGGCCTTGGAGAAATATCGCACACAAAACTACCGGAATTTATAAGCCGTTACCGGTTTTTCTTCAACCCGATACGCTATACCAGTCTGGGCCTTTCTGTTTGCGAAGCTATGTCGTTAGGAGTGCCGATAGTAGGACTGGCAACTACCGAAATGACAACAGCTGTTAAAAACGAAATAAGCGGTTTCGTTCATACCGATTTGACGTATTTAATCAATAAAATGAAATTATTGTTAAATGATAGGGAACTGGCAGTTAGCATTGGTAAGGAAGGACAGAAAATTGCCCGCGAAAGATTTAACATTAATCGCTTTGCCAGAGACTGGGAGGAGGTATTTCACAAAGTAATACAAAAGCAGCAAAAAAGCGGATTCGCGTTGCAAGTCTCATAATTATAAGCTTTACATCTAACCTTTATTCATGAAAAACAGAATTGCATTTATCAGTGAGCATGCATCTCCTTTAGCTACTTTAGGAGGTGTTGACAGCGGAGGTCAAAATGTTTACGTAGCAGAGTTAGCAAAGTATTTAGCCGTATCAGGTTATCAGATAGATATTTTTACCCGGTGGGATAATGAGAATTTACCACAGGTAATAAACTGGCTGCCGGGCATCCGGGTTATTCATGTTCAGGCAGGTCCGGTTTGCTTTGTTCCAAAAGAAGAGCTTCTTCAGCATATGCCGGAGTTTACTACGAGTATGCTGACTTTTATAGAAGAAGAAGAAATAAATTATGAATTGGTTCATGCTAATTTCTTTATGTCGGCTTGGGTTGCCTCCAGGCTAAAAGAACTGTTAGACATACCGTTTGTGGTTACTTTCCACGCATTGGGCCACGTGCGCCGTATTCATCAGAAAGAACAGGATAAATTTCCGGCACAGCGACTGAAAATCGAAGAAGATGCAGTTAAAAAAGCTGATCAGATAATTGCAGAATGCCCTCAGGACAGAGAAGACCTGATAAAATATTATAATGCTTCACCTGATAAGATCTCTATCATTCCCTGTGGGTTTAACCCTTCAGAGTTTTACCCGGTACAACAAACACTTGCACGTGTAATTCTCGACCTTGACCCCGAAGAAAATATTATTTTACAGTTGGGGCGTATGGTTCCGCGAAAAGGGGTTGATAATGTAGTTAAAGCGCTGGCAAAGTCTAAAAGAAATACAGAACGTTTGCGGTTGGTTATTGTCGGTGGCGAAAGTGATATTCCCGACCCCGTATTATGTCCGGAAATTGCAAGGCTACAGGAAATAGCAAAAGCGGAAGGCGTGCTTGATAATATCACCTTTGTAGGCAGGAAAAATCGAGATATGCTTAAATATTACTATTCTGCTGCCAATGTTTTTATTACTACTCCCTGGTATGAACCTTTTGGAATTACCCCACTGGAATCAATGGCTTGCGGAACACCGGTAATCGGGTCAAATGTTGGGGGAATAAAGTACAGCATAGTGAACGGCAAAACCGGTTATCTCATACCGCCAAATGATGCGGAAGCATTAGCAGGAAAAATTGAACACCTCTTTTCTAACCCGGCATTGCTTAAAAAAATGAAGGTAAATGCGCTTAAAAGGGTTAACTCTATGTTCACCTGGGCGCATGTAGCCAAAATGGTGGATGTTATGTACGGCAAGATCCTGCAGCCGGTTCCGATTGAAATTCAGCCCCAGCTGAATAAGAAGAGCCAGGCAGCTTAATATGTTACTAATCAAACAATAAAAACAAATTTAAATTAATGGAAAAATTAAACGGAAAAGTAGTTTTAGTTACAGGAGGTGCACAAGGATTAGGCAAAGCCATTACAACAGCCCTTGCATCGGCAGGAGCTACCGTTGTTATTGGGGATATTCAGGAAGAAAAAGCCAGTCAAGTTGCTGAAGATTTTACAGCTAAAGGAGAAAAGGTGTTTTTTAAAAGATTGGATTTAAGCGATGCAGAAAATGTGGAACAGGTTATAAATTCAATTAAAACCGATCACGGAAAATTAGACGTGCTAATCAATAATGCCGGAATAGACTTTACAAAATCCATCCTCGATTTAACTGTATCTGAGTGGGATGCTGCCATGAAAGTAAATCTACGGGGTCCGTTTTTAACTTCAAAATTCGTTTTGCCGGTAATGGCGGCACAAAAAAGCGGCCACATCATCAATATTGTTTCCACTGCGGCTTTAAGAGCGTGGACGGAAGCATCTGTCTATCATGCAAGTAAATGGGGTTTACGTGGCTTTACTCAGGCACTTTTTACAGAAGCAAGGCGGTTTGGAGTGAAAGTTACTGCTTTAATAGCTGGCGGCATGCGTACTCCCTTTCTGTTGGATCGTTTTCCTGATATTCCGCCTCAAAACCTGCAGGATCCTGAAAATGTAGCCGAAAAAATCAAACAGCTGCTTGAAGATACTACCGATTCTGTTATTCCTGAAATGATGGTGATTCCAATGCAGGAAACATCCTGGCCATAATAAAACAATGAATAAGGCAGTCTTTCTGGATAAAGATGGAACGCTGATACCTGATATTCCTTATAATATTGATCCTGATCTGATTAAACTTTCTGACGATTGTACAGCAGGATTGAACGAACTTCAGCAGGAAGGATTTTTATTGCTTGTTGTTTCCAACCAAAGCGGGATAGCCCGGGGATATTTCAAGGAAGAAGCATTGGGTGGTGTACGCCGGAAACTCGAGGGTCTTTTAAATAAGGAGAATATCAGGCTGGATGATTTTTTTTATTGTCCGCATCATCCTGACGGAAAAGTAGCAGAGTATAACGTGGAGTGTTCCTGCAGAAAACCGTTACCTGGTATGCTACAGCAGGCGGCACAGAAGTATCAAATTGACTTGTCTCAATCCTGGATGATAGGCGATATTTTAAATGATGTGGAAGCCGGAAACAGGGCGGGCTGCAAAACTGTTCTTATAGATAACGGGAATGAAACAGAATGGCTCATAAATGAATTAAGAAAGCCGGATTATATTGTTAAAAGTATCAACGAAGCGGCAATACAAATACTGAAACCTGTAAAAACAATACCTGGAAATGAATGCAGCTTATCTTAATATACTGGAACAATTTAGCCAGCCAAAAGTATTGGTTGTTGGAGATATAATTTTAGACAGTTATTTGAAAGGAGACAGTACACGCCTTTCACCTGAAGCGCCGGTGCCGGTTGTAAACGTATCCTTACAAGACGAAGTAGTGGGAGGTGCGGCAAATATTGCAGTAAATCTCTGCGCTTTAGGAGCTAAGGTCACTTTTCTTTCTGCTGTTGGTGATGATGATGGTGCAGAAAGGGCAATACAACTGATTAAAAAAGCGGGAATTGAAACGCATGCCATAGTTAAAGAAGCAGGAAGGAAAACGATGGTGAAGACACGGGTTATGTGTCAGTCGCAAATTCTTGCCCGTTTCGACTATGGTTCTCAAAAGCCTGTAAATTCTCAAACTCAGGAAACACTGATAAAGTACCTGAAAGAACATTATAGCGATTTTGAAATTATAATGGTGGGCGATTATTACAGCGGTATTTTAACGCCTAATCTTATAAAAACCCTTGAGCAGCTTCAAAAAAAGGCACCTAAATTTTTTGCAGTTGACTCAAAGAATTTGCTGAGTTTTAAGAATGTCAAGCCTTCGCTTGTAAAACCAAATTATTACGAGGCATTAAAGATTCTTAATCTCAGTCATCAGGAAAGCGATCGTGCTGAACAGCTGGCTAACTATGGCGAGAAGTTATACGAAAAAACCAAAGCTAAAAATATTGCGCTCACACTTGATGCAGACGGTGCGTTGATCTTTCAGGAAGGGAAGTTTTCGTACCGGTCTTTAGCTCATCATGTTTCTTCTCCCAACGTTGTTGGTGCAGGGGATACTTTTATAAGCGCTTATACACTTGCATTGCATACAGGTGCTGATATTCCCCTTGCAACTGAATTAGCCACAGCCGCTGCTGCAATCGCAGTACAAAAAGAAGATACTGCTCCCTGCTATGTGGAAGAACTTACATCTTTCTTTTCCATCCATAATAAATTCGTTACTCATCCAATTGAACTGAAGAAGCTATGTGAGATTTACGAGGCACAAGGGAAAAGAATTGTATTTACCAATGGTTGTTTTGATATTCTTCACAGCGGACATGTTTCTTACCTGAATCGCTCAAAAGAAATGGGAGATATTTTGATTGTGGGCTTAAACAGTGATGAAAGCATACAAAGGCTCAAAGGAAAAGACCGCCCGATAAATCCACTGGCAGACAGGATGCAGGTATTGTCTGGTTTGAGCGCTATTGACCATATCGTACCATTTACAGAAGACACACCTATAGAGCTTATAAAAGCTGCAAGGCCCCATATTTATGCTAAGGGCGGAGACTATACAAAAGAAACATTGCCTGAAGCAAAAATTGTGGAAGAATTAGGGGGAGAAGTAGTCTTTGTTCCATTGGTTCCCGATCATTCCACTACATTAATTATCAGGAGGATCAATAGCGGAAATGAATACCGGCTGGCTCAAGCTTGATTTATGACAGAACCTTCATCTTTTAAAAACATCTTATGTATTCGGGCCGATAATATGGGCGACCTTATTATGTCTTCACCGGCAATCCGGGCGCTTAAAGAAACATATAACTGTAAAATAACGGTACTTACTTCTTCTGCTTCAAAAGCTATTGCCAGATATATACGAGAAATAGATGAGGTTATCGTTTATGATCTTCCCTGGATAAAAACTGATAAAGAAGTTTCCCGGGAATCGTTTTTTGAGGTAGTTGATGAGCTGAAAGAACGCAGGTTTGATGCAGCCTTTATTTTTACAGTTTACAGTCAAAATCCCTTGCCTGCTGCTATGCTTGCTTATCTTGCGGGTATTCCGCGAAGAGTAGCTTATTGCAGAGAGAATCCTTATGATTTGCTAACAGACTGGCTTCCGGACGAGGAACCCTATACGTTTATTCGTCACCAGGTCAGGAGGGATTTGGATCTGGTTGCAAAAGTTGGGGCTTATACTGAAAACGAAAAGCTGAGCCTCGATATTAACGAGGATAATTGGGACGCGTTGAAAAGTAAACTTAGCGAGTTCGGATTTAATGATAATAAGCCCTGGCTTATTCTGCATCCGGGTGTAAGTGAAGAAAAACGCCAATATCCAAAACATCTCTGGGTTGAAGCGGCAAAAGTTTTAAGAAACGAATTTCAACTGCTTTTTACAGGCGGCCCAACAGAGAGTAACTTAACAGATGAATTAAGCCAGGCAGCGGGAGAAGGTGCTTTCTCTCTGGGAGGAAAACTTTCTTTGGATGAATTTATTTTATTGATCAAAAAGTCTCCATTGGTAGTATCTGTCAATACAGGCACAATTCACTTGGCTGCAGCAGTAAATACGCCTGTAATTGTATTGTATGCGCTTACAAATCCACAACATCTGCCCTGGAAATCACAGGGAAAAGTTTTGCCGTTTGATGTGCCACCGGAAAAACGTAGTAAAAATGAAGTGATCAGGTTTGTAAATCAAACGGTTTTCTCAGAAACGGCTCCCATGATAGAACCCGGTGAAATTATTAATTCTGTTTACGAGATCATTTCGGGTCAGCATACCGCTGTTTTTCCTGAACTTGTCACAACAGAGCAAGCTGTTGCCAACAGGTTTTAGCTTACTACTTTTCCTTTTTCTAATTTTAACTGTTTAGTTACACACAAGGGAAGCTCTTCGTGATAATGAGTAACATATATTAAGGCAGTATTGCTTATTTTGCAGATCGTGTCGATAAGGCTTTGAAAGTAGTGCTGCTGATTTTCATCTAATCCCTGGCAGGGTTCATCAAGAATTAACAGAACCGGGTTTTTTACAAGGGCACGTGCCAGAAGACACAATCGCTGAACACTTGCAGATACATTTTTAAACGGAGTGTGTGCAAAAGAATCAATTTTTAAAACTTTCATCCACTGTGCAGCTATACCTGAATTTTTCGTATTACTGGCACGGAATAATCCCATGGTATCATAAAAGCCTGATTCTACTACATGAATGCAGCTTGAGCCGGCTTTGAAATATTGTAACATCTCAGGCGATACATACCCGGTTTTCTTTTTTATATCCCATATGGATTCGCCGCTTCCTCTTCTGCGATCAAACAGCGTAATTTTATTGGCATAAGCCTGTGGATTATCGCCATTGATCAGACTTAGTAAAGTAGATTTTCCGGCGCCATTATGCCCTGTCAATGCCCAATGCTCTCCGTTTTCTACCTTCCAGTTAACATCGTCGAGTATCACTTTATCTCCATATTTAACTGTCACATTCTCCATGTGTACTATTTTCTTAAAAACAGGTTTTTCTGTTAATGATAATAAGTCGGTTAAAAGATCTGTATCGGGATGATCAGCAGATTTAGCTATCACAGAATCAGGATTAAAAGCGGCTTTTTCTACTTTTTGTGTTATGGTTCCGTCTTTTAATACAGCTATGTGAGTAATAGAATCAGGAATTTCAGTTGGAGAGGTTGCAATAATTACCGTAATACCTGAATCAATAATTTCTTTAATAAGCTTGCGCAGGTAAGGCCTGGTATCTGCATCTAAGCCGGTAAAAGGATTATCAAGAAGCAATAATTTTGGATTTTTAATGAGCGAAGCAGCAATTAATAAACGCTTTGTTTCCCCGTTTGAAAGCTTGATCAATTCTTTATCAAGCAATTCCTTTAGTTTTAACCGCTCGGTTGTGTAATCAAAAGTCCAGTATGTGGAAGCAGCAATTACAGGTTTGATAGATTCCAGATAACTACGCACAGTGGGGGCATCTTTAGAATCGAAAGAATTAAAACGCTGCTGATAATAAAAATCTGTTGTATTCGAACGATTTTTAAAAGAGTGCTTCTGTTTTACAAAACTTATAAGGTTATTTATATTAAATTGAAGATTAGTTGAGTGTGGGTAATTCTCATGATAACAGTGCTTTATCTGGCCTTTTTGTATGTTGAAGTTCCCTGCTATAGCTTCCAGTAGAGCTGTTTTACCCGAACCGCTTTCTCCAACCACAGCCCATTGCTGGCCCTCGCTGATCTCTAAATTCAAATCATGAAGCAAAACCTTATCTAAGTGTCGTACAGTTAAATTTTCAATCAAAAGAAACATGGTACGAATGTACTTATTGCATTTGAATAATGAATTTGAGGAGGTTATTTGCTGCTAAGAAAAGCGATATTTCTTTTTAGACCTGAAAATTTTGTTCGTTTAACAGGCGATTTTTTAAATACTTTTTTAAAAACATCTTCTGTCAGTTCTTCCCAGTCTTTTTGTGTAAATTGTATCAACTCTTCGGCTGGAGTAAACCCTGGCTCATTATGAATAACAGAAAACCTGTTCCAGGGACAAACATCCTGGCAAATGTCACAGCCAAACATCCAGTTATCCATTTTTCCTTTAAATTCAGACGGAATTTCATTTTTTAATTCAATGGTAAGATAGGAGATACATCTGCTTCCGTCTACAACAGCAGGCGCTACAATAGCATCAGTCGGACAGGCATCCATACACCGGGTACATGTTCCGCAGTAATCCTTTGTAGGAGCAATATCATATTCAAGTTCCAGGTCGAGAATCAATTCGGCCAGAAAGAAGAATGATCCTGCTTTTCTGGAAATCAGGTTGGAGTTTTTTCCAATCCATCCCAAGCCTGCTTTTTTTGCCCAGGCCCTGTCAAGAACAGGCGCTGAATCCACAAAGATTCTTCCGTTTACCTCACCAATAGTATCTCTGATATTATTAACTAATTCCTTTAGTTTGTCTTTTATAATTCCATGGTAGTCAATTCCATAAGCATATTTTGAAATCTTCGGAGCGAACCGGTCATCTTGTTGATTTGTAGTATAATAATTATATGCCAGTGATATGACGCACTTTGCACCCTCAACCAGTTTTGTTGGATCAAGCCGTTTGTCAAAATAATTCTCCATGTACGACATTTCTCCATGATATCCCTTATTCAGCCACTCTTCAAGACGTGTTGCTTCCTCCTCCAAAAACTCAGCTTTTGAAATTCCGCAAAACATAAAGCCAAGCCGTTTTGCTTCTGCTTTTATATAACTACTATATGCCTGTTTACTGGAAATCATTCGTGCAAAAATACACCTTTAATTTCAGGCCGCTGTTTCAATAACAATACTTTTTTGTATAGAATTAAAGGCATAACCAAGGTTAATTGCATAAATATTGAAAATCTATTAGTTCTGCTATCAGGAGCTTAGTAAATGATATTCAGTTGCTTAAAAATTAACAATTAAACTTCAATTTAAAGTCTTAATGCTTTTTTGGCAAACTTTTTCTCTTCTTGTTTTTTATTTTAGGATATACTATAACTATGAAAACAAATTATCTTAAATACGCATTCGCTGCAGGGCTTTTGATACCTGCTTCTGTAATGGCGCAGGATACTGCGGGAGTTTCAAACACCGCTGTGGAAGTTTCAACTACCAATGTTCAGCCCTTTAGTCCGGCAAGTTCTTTTCGTACCTGGTCTGTAGGTGTGCATGCGGGTATTCTGTCGCCAATTGTTTTCTTCGGAAAAAATGACTTCACCAAGTGGAAAACTGATGTAGGCTACGGCCTTTTTGTTAAAAAGCAAATACTACCCGGCTTTGGTATTGCTGCCGACTTTTTGCGGGGAGGTTTTAAAGGAGATAATTCCAAGGCATTGGGAAGCGGACAGCCGAATACGAGTCCTTTTAATTCCTTTGAAACTGACATGAACTGGTCTGCAAGCTTAGTTGGTGAGCTAACAATAGCAAATATCAATTGGCTGAATAAAAAAAGTCTGGTACAGCCATTTGTAAAAGCAGGAGCGGGGTTAATGGGATACAGTACGCAACTGGAGCGAACTACCGGAGAAAGCGTGGAGTTTACTCCCGGAAAAGATCTAACGGAAGTTTTCTTTCCTGTAGGAGCGGGACTGAAATTTAATGTTTCACCGTCTGCCAGTTTAAACCTGGGTTATACGATGAACTTTCTTGATGCGGATAACCTTGACGGATATAACAACGGCCCTCAGAATGATAAATTCTCTTATGCCAACATTGGTTTGGAATTCTCTTTAGGGCCTAAATCAAAACCTCAGCTGGCAACTTACAATCCCGTTGCTTCAATGCAATACGATTATATGAAGCAAAATCAGGCTTTACGGGATGAGCTTGCCGGCGAAAGAGCCAAAGGAGCACAGCAGTTAGAGCAGTTCAGACAGGATTTTGCTAAAGTTCTGGCAGATGAGGATAAAGACGGTGTTTCAGATTATTTTGATAAATGCCCCGGAACTTCTGCCGGAACCCAGGTTGATGGTGGCGGATGCCCTCTTCCCGAAGCTAAGAATATTACCCGGACAACTGTTATAACTGAGGAAGACAAAAGAGTAGTCAGAGATGCTATTAAAAATCTTGAATTTGATTTTGGTAAAGCAACTATTCGATCTAAATCATATCCAACTTTAGACAGGGTTGCAAATTTGCTTGTACAGAAGAACTTTAGTTTAAAACTTTCAGGCCATACTGATAATGTGGGAAGCTCCGAAGCTAACCTGAGATTGTCAAAAGCAAGAGCGGAATCTGTAAAAGAATACCTGGTAAGTAAAGGTGCAAATCCATCGAGAATTGAAGCAACCGGCTATGGAGAGAGCCAGCCAATCTCAAGTAATAAAACTGCTGCCGGAAGGCAAAATAACAGGAGAGTGGAATTTACCCTGTATTAAATCTTTTCAAATAATAATAATAAAGAGGCTGCATCATGTACAGTGCCCCCAAAAAGTTAGACACTTTCTGGGGGCATTTTTATGATAAAGAAAAAGAAGCACAGTTTTGAATTTAAGCTGCACTGTGTAAAGGCA